>CANBWX010000001.1 GCA_947373225.1 Flavobacteriaceae bacterium
TGGACGCTGATAAAACGGATTCGCCAAAGCGAAAACACGGATAAAAACGGATTTATTTAAAACAATTTAAAAATCAGTTTTTATCCGCGTCTTTACGAAGTAAATCCGTTTTATCCGTGTACCATATTCTATTTATAAAAAACGTCATACGAAAACCGAATCAAGGTTCCGATCACCACAATCAAAAAGAAAATACGTATAAACTGATTTCCTTTATTAATGGCTAGTTTTGCGCCAAGCCAACCACCAAAAGCATTGCAAAAAGCCATCGGAATTGCGATTGCCCACAATATTTTACCTTTCAACATAAATAAACAAATCGAACCGAAATTGGTTGCCAAATTGACCATTTTAGCATTGGCGGAAGCATGCAAAAAATCAAATCCCATCAAGGCGATAAAGGCCAGAACTAGAAAACTTCCTGTTCCAGGACCAATAAACCCGTCATAAAAACCAACAACAAAACTAATGAGAACCGCATAAAAAACCTGAGTTCTAGCCGAATGTGTTTTGACAATATGTTGCCCAAAATTTTTCTGAGCGTACGTATAAATCACCAAAAAAGAAAGAACAACCAATAGCAAAGGTTTCATGAAATCATTGCTTACATAAGTCAATAAAGTGGATCCTAAAAACGCGGAGGGAAATGCCAGAACCATCATAATTATCAATAGTTTCCAGTTCATATCAACTTTTTTTAGGTACTGAAAAGCGGCAAATGAAGTGCCACTAAAAGCGGGTACTTTTAAGGTTCCAATAACGGTAGAAACGGGAAGATTGGGCAACATAATCAATCCAACTGGAGTTTGAATCAATCCGCCACCGCCCACAATCGCATCAATAAATCCGGCAGCAAAAGCGGCTAGGCAAAGCAAAATTATGATGTAGGATTCCATTTAAATAAAATTTTTCCAAATGTAATCTATAAATTTATTTGTTTATTCGTTAATTTGCGTTGGTTAATAAAATTAAAATCACAAATGGATTCGACGCGAATAATAGAACTACTAAGTTATACTTTACCAACACTAATTATGGCACTTATAGCCTATAATTTCTTTGAACTTTACACAAAAAACGAGTCTGAAAAAAGAAACTATTTATTGCAAAAAGACACAAGACCCGATACTTTATCTTTGCGTTTACAAGCATACGAGCGCATGACATTGTTTTTAGAACGTATCAATCTTTCGCAATTATTGGTTCGAATTGCACCCATTTCTAATGCTAAAAATGATTATCAAAATTTTATAATTGCACAAATCGAACAAGAATTCGAACACAATATTACGCAACAAATTTATTTAAGTGATGAATGTTGGTCTGTGATTATGACTGCTAAAAATGCTACAATTCAAATGATATTATTGGCAACAAACAACGAAAAAATTGTTGATGCCAACCAATTGAGAGAATATATGCTAAAAGATTTATTCGATAAACCATCTCCAAGTGGAACTGCATTATCATTCATCAAAGAAGAAGTAGCAAAATTGTGGTAATTATTGCTTATTATCGTTCATAATTTCGCTCTTATTTTGCGCATATTCATAGCCTTCTTCCCACCACTTTTTCATCGTTTTTTTATTGAAAATGAGAGCGTTATTTGTCAATTTTGTCGGAGTGTAATACAAATTGAGTTTAACATTTTTATTTGTTGCGAGTAGTTTACCAATAGCAATATTATGTTTTTCGACTTGATCCAACGTAATTCGAAACAAATCAATCAATAATGAAAATGGATTTTTTCCTGTTGAAAATTTGCTCATTGTAATTTCTGTTTCCAAAATAACAACATCAATTTCCGTCGCACCACGATTAATTGCTTCTTGAATGGGGACTAAACTCGAAAATCCTCCATCGCCATATTCATTTCCGTTTTTGGTAACCAAACTCATAAACGGGACGTAATTACTTGAAATCCAAGTCCATTCGCAAAATTCATCATAGGTACAATCATTGATCGATTTGTATTCGGCTTCATTGTTCGAAATATTGGTAACGGTAACAACAACATCCGTTTTTGAAGATTTCAGTTCATTAAATTCAGAAACAGAGAAATTACGTTTAATGTTTTTTAGCAAATTATTGCTTTCGCCAAAGGTTCTTTTGCCCTTCAAAAACTGCCAGATAACACTAAAGTGGTTTATCGTAACAATGTCAATTCCGTTTCTAGACTTGACAATAAACGGATTAATATCGAATATTTTAGTCATATTGACATTCGTAAAAATTCGATGTATTTTATCAATTTTACCTAAAGCCAAATGAGAAATAAGCAAACTTCCGGTTGAAGTTCCTATGAATAAATCGTATTTATTTTTTTCGTTTTCTAAAAGATATTGGGCTACACCGCCAGCAAATGCGCCTTTGCTTCCTCCTCCCGAAATTACTAATGCTCTCATAGAATTATTATTTTTCTTTCAACAATCGGTTTAATTGAAATTTTTCTTTCTCGTCTAAATTAAGTAAAATTCGTTCAAAAGAAACTCTCATTTCCGGTTTTTTTAGTAAAACTCTAATATTGTCTCTGCCAAATTTAGAAAATTGCCACATTGAATTCGTTGTTGCATTGACTAAATTTTTCAAAACCGTATCATTTATTAAATGAAAAGAGATCAACTTTTCTAAAGCATTTTGTCGTGTTGTGGCTTCAAAATTGGTTGAAGAATAATCAATCAATTCATTGATTAAAATTTCCTTGTTCCCCAAATATTCATGTGTTGACAAAGCCAGAGATAACCATAAAGTCCTTAGATTATAATCATTAAAACCAATCCATTTTTTCGATTTATCTAAATATTCTGTACGATGTTCCGGGAAATTATTCCATAAATTGTACAAAGCAATTTCTTGATTTTGATACGATTTGTCGTTTAATAAACTTTCGTATTGAATTCTAAATTCTTCTGGAATTTTAGTCAAAATACTAGTAACTACTTGACGAACCTGTACGTTTTTAGTTTCCAAAGCAAGAATTAATAATGATTTTGAATCTTCAAAATTCTCGTTTTTCAATTGATAAACAATCGCTTCTTTTACAGAAAAATACGCATTTGATTGAAGGATTTTGGCAAAGAATGCTGCTTTTTCAGATAACGGTGTATTTCGAAGTTTATTAATTTCAAAAAGTGTTTGCATTGATTTATTTTTAAAAAGTAAATCATTGATTATTTTAAAGTTAAAGTTTGATGATTCAAGCCATACTTTACTAAAATTATCTAAATCATAATTGGAAACTTTCTTAATTTCTACAAAGAAATCTTGCGTATTTACACTTTCGAATGAATGCTTTTTTAAATAATTTAGAACCGCTTTTCTAAAGTTTTTTTCTCCAATTCCTTCTCGCAAAACATGCAACGCCAAAGCTCCTTTTTGATAAAAACTTAACGAACTTGCCTTTGGATTTAGTATTGGAATTGTATCCGTTTTTGAAGCTTGTTTTATTTCTTGTGCATATTCATATAATTGGGAATAAAAATAATCGTCGCCATAAATTTGCTTTTCGGCAAGCAAAGCATAATAAGTGGCAAATCCTTCCTGAAGCCAATGATCTTTTCCACTTTCGGCAGTGACTAAATCGCCAAACCATTGATGTGCCAATTCGTGAGCATTGACATTCGTGTAATTTCGATCTTCAAAGCCCGTAGAATCCACCACATACCGACTCGAAAAAAGTGTAGCCGAAGTGTTTTCCATTCCTGCATACAAGAAATCCCGAACAGGAATTTGCTTGTATATTTTCCAAGGATATTGCACTCCTATTTCCTTTTCCAGAAAGTCAAATATTTGTTTTGAATATCGAAAAGTAGGTTCAAATTGGGCCGAATCCTTCGGTTCGTAATACATTTCTAATGGAATTTCTGAATTTGAATACTCCACTTTTTTGTCGAATTTTCCAATGGCAAGCATCAATAAATAAGAGCTCATTGGCTTTTGCATGGTGTATTTCCAATAAGTCGAGTTATCATGTTCCACTTTATTTTGCAAAACTCCGTTCGAAATCACTTGGTATTTAGAATTGAAAACAACGTCTAAATTAAAAATCATTTTTTCGTTAACATCGTCAAAACTCGGAAACCAATTGCTGGTATATTTCCCTTGACCTTGTGTCCAAATTTGTAAATTATTTGTGGCTTCGGAACCAACAAAATATAAAGTTTGTTTCGGAATTGCTTTATATTTTAAACTAATTGTGTTTTTTCCTTTTTGGAACGGATAAATCAACAAAAGTTGATTTCCGTTGGTCGTAAATTGGATTTTCTTTTCATTCATTTCTACCTGAGAAAATATCATATTCTGAGCATCAATTTTGATGGTATCAATAGGTTTCAAGACATCAAACCAATACCGAACCGCTCCCGAAACTGATTTTTCCTCTGAATTAATCGTCACTTGACCTGAAACCGATTTGAAATCGACAAATTTCGTTTGCTGCGCAAATGTTAGGGTAGTAATTAAAAGGAAAAGATATTTCATCATTTATCTTTCTTCAAACATTTTCAACAATTGCGTCACCGTATTCCAATTCCGAATTGTAGCTGTTACATTCAATTTTTTTTCAATATATTTCTGGTCAAATCTTGTTTTTCCTGCTCCAACGGCATATTTAATGTAAATTCTACTCCCATCAATACTGGCTTCGTCTGGTTTGAATTGGCTAATTTTCAATTCATTGATAGCATCACTTTTTAATTCTTTCGAAACAAAGGCTACGTATAATTTTTTTGTATCCAATGCCGCTTCTTTCAAAAAAGGATTGTTTTTTAAACAGGCTTCTAAATCGGCAGCGCCAATAACCACAATGGGAACTTCGTGACCAAAAACCTTAAAGATTTCTTGTTTGATTTGGAAACCTACTTTGGCAGCATTTTCTTCTTCGGTATCAATAAAAACATTTCCTGATTGAATGTAAGTTTGTACATTTTGGAAACCAATGGCTTCTAAAGTTGTTTTCAAAGCCTCCATTTTTATCATGTTGTGACCGGAAACATTGATGCCACGTAGCAATGCGAGATGAGTTGTCATTTATTAGTAATTTTATATTGTTCAAAAATACCAATTTTATTACTCTATTTTCAATTTATCTCATTTCCTATTTTCCAAACAAAAAACTATCTTCGCAGTATGCAGCAAAACCTCCTAGAAACTCCCATCGAATACCTCAAAGGCGTCGGTCCTAACCGTGGCGCATTACTTCGCAAGGAATTGGGAATTCATAAATATGGTCATTTGCTCAATTTTTTTCCGAATCGGTATATAGACCGGACACGCTATTACAAGATTAATGAATTGCAAAATAATGCTGCCGAAGTCCAAATTATTGGTAAAATAATCAACGTAAAAACCGTTGAATTTGGCAAAAACCAGAAACGATTGGTTGCTACTTTTGCGGATGAAACGGGTCAAATGGAACTCGTTTGGTTTCAAGGTCACAAATGGATTCGGGAAAGTTTGAAATTGAATGAAATATGTGTCATTTTCGGGAAATGCACTTCGTTTGGGAATACTTTCAACATGGCGCATCCCGAAATTGAGTTGATGACCGAACACGAAAAAAGCTTGCGTTCAGCGATGCAAGCCGTTTATCCTTCGACAGAAACTTTGGCAAATCGTGGGATTTCGAATCGGGTGATGAATAAACTAATGCAACAATTATTTCAGGAAACACAAGCTCAATTCTCTGAAACTTTACCCGATTATTTGATTGCCGAATTAAAACTGATTCCGAAAAATGCCGCCTTATTCAACATTCATTTTCCAAAAAGTGCCGAAGCTTTGGCGAAAGCCCAATTCCGATTAAAATTTGAGGAATTGTTTTACATCCAATTACAATTAATCACCAAAAATCTGATTCGGAAACATAAAATAAAAGGGCATCCATTTACCAAAGTGGGGGCTTATTTTAATGATTTTTACAATAATCATCTGCCTTTTGAATTGACAAATGCTCAAAAAAGAGTGATTAAGGAAATCCGAATTGATATGGGAAGCAACGCCCAAATGAATCGATTATTACAAGGTGACGTGGGTTCCGGAAAAACAATTGTGGCGCTGATGAGTATGCTTATTGCCTTGGATAACGGCTTTCAATCCTGCTTGATGGCACCAACAGAAATCTTGGCAAATCAGCATTTCAATGGCTTAACCGAATTAGCCAAAGATCTGAATATCAATATAAAAATATTGACTGGTTCAACCAAAATTGCAGCTCGCAGAATCATTCACGAAGAACTCGAAAACGGAACTTTGCATATTCTAATTGGTACACACGCTTTATTAGAAGACAAAGTAAAATTTCAAAATTTGGGCTTGGCAGTGATTGACGAACAACATCGTTTTGGAGTTGAACAACGCTCGAAACTTTGGAAAAAAAACGAAATTCCTCCACATATTTTGGTGATGACCGCCACGCCTATTCCGCGAACTTTGGCGATGAGTTTGTACGGCGATTTAGATATTTCGGTGATTGATGAATTGCCTCCAGGACGAAAACCCATTCAAACTGTACATCGTTTTGATAGTAATCGCTTAAAAGTGTGGAAATTTATTCGAGATGAAATTGCTTTAGGTCGCCAAATTTATATTGTTTATCCGTTGATTCAGGAATCAGAAAAAATGGATTTCAAGGATTTAATGGACGGTTACGAAAGTGTTTCTCGTGATTTTCCGTTGCCACAATATTCCATTTCTATTCTTCACGGAAAAATGAAACCAGCCGATAAAGATGCCGAAATGAAACGCTTTGCCGAAGGGAAAACAAATATTATGGTCGCTACAACGGTGATCGAAGTCGGTGTGAATATTCCAAATGCCAGCGTTATGATTATCGAAAGTGCGGAACGTTTTGGATTGTCACAACTGCATCAATTACGTGGTCGCGTAGGTCGTGGCGCAGAACAAAGTTATTGCATTTTGATGACGAGCCACAAATTGAGTGTCGACAGCAAAACCCGAATGGAAACCATGGTGAGCACAAATGATGGTTTCGAAATTGCCGAAGTTGATCTCAAGCTTCGTGGTCCAGGTGATTTGATGGGAACGCAACAAAGTGGTGTTTTGAATCTTCAGATTGCAGATATTGTTCGGGATCGCGATATATTGATGTTGGCACGAAATTATGCGCTTAAAATTCTAAAAGACGATGCGCCTATGCAAAAGCCAGAAAATACCATTTTGAGAACTACTTATATCGAATTGACCAAAAAGAAAAATATCTGGAATTATATTAGTTAAAGTAAACTGAATAGCACACAGATAAAACGGATTTTAAATTTATAGTTAAACCATTTTCCTTTTTTGTAGTCTTAAAAACGGTTAATTTATAGGAATATTAAAATTCATCTTTAACAGTTGTTAAAATAATGTTCAAAACGCTATTATTCCAAATTCTAAAACCTAAATTTGTTTTTTATCCCAAACAAGAGAAGTCTAATATTACTTTTTAAATAAATTATGAAAATAAAACATGTTGTTTATACCTTATTAATTGTCGGATTAGGCGCTTTTATCGCTTATAGAATTAGTTCCAATAAAAGCAAAAACGATGATTCTAAAGATAAGGCCGGAAAAAATAAAGCTATAAATGTTAGCGGAATGGTTGTTCACTCTCAAACATTCGATAATAATCTTTCGCTTTCAGGATCAATAGAAGCCAATGAACAGGTAGAAATTCGTTCTGAAGTTTCTGGAATTGTCGAAGAAATTCATTTTAATGAAGGAGCTACTGTAACTAAAGGACAAGTGCTATTTAAAGTCAATGATTTAGAATTAAGAGCACAATTAGGACAAGCTACCACCAAAGAAAATTTGGCATCGGAAAACGAAAGAAGAGCCAAACTTTTACTTCAAAAAGAAGCCATTAGTCAAGAAGAATTTGATATTGCAAGAGCTGATTTTAAATCTGCTCAAGCACAAAGCCAATTGATAAAAGCTCAAATTGCAAAAACTTCGGTTCGTGCACCGTTTTCTGGAAAAATAGGATTGCGTTCTATTTCGCCAGGAACTTATATTACTCCAAGTATTTTGGTAGCCAAATTAGTCAACATTGGAAAATTAAAAATTACTTTCTCCATTCCTGAAAAATATGCGAGTCAAGTTAAAATGAATTCTACAATTCATTTTACTGTAGCAGGTTCTACAGAAAAATTCGAAGCCAAAGTTTATGCTATTGAGCCCGAAGTTCAAGTAGCGACAAGAACATTACAAGTTCGTGCCATTGCCGAAAACAAAACCGGGAAATTATTGCCTGGTACTTTTGCCAATGTCGAATTGCCTTTGGATATTATTAAAGACGCAATCGTGGTTCCTACAGAAGCTATTGTTCCAGTACAAAACGGTAAAAAAGTCTTTATTTCAAATAAAGGAAAAGCGAAAGAAGTTATGATAGAAACTGCCACCAGAACAGATGCTTCAATTATCGTTCTTTCAGGTTTAAAAACTGGCGATACTCTAATTACTACAGGAGTTATGTCTTTAAAAGCAGATGCTCCCGTAAAAGTGAAAGTGAAATAGATTTCAGTTGTCAGTTCTCAATAGGCAGCAAATCTAAATTCTAAAATCAGCAATCTCAAATCTTAAATCTCAATGAGTTTATCCACCATAAGCATAAAAAGACCTGTATTAACAATCGTTCTGAATTTAACGATTATTTTGTTTGGTATTATTGGTTATAGTTTTCTTGGCGTAAGGGAATTTCCTTCGATAGATCCAGCACAAATTTCAATTAGAACGGATTATGCCGGAGCGAATTCTGATATTATCGAATCTCAAATTACGGAGCCACTCGAAAAAGCAATTAATTCGATTGATGGAATTAAAAATATAACTTCATCAAGTGTTCAGGGAACCAGCACAATTACTGTCGAATTCAACTTAAACAAAGATTTAGAAACAGCTGCAAATGATGTTCGTGATAAAGTAGCTTTGGCAGCAAAAACTTTACCCAAAGATATTGATGCACCACCTGTCGTTTCTAAAGCTGATGCCAATGCCGATGCTATTATTTCGATGACTTTACAAAGTGACAGCCGAAGCGATTTAGAATTGAGTGATTATGCAGAAAATGTAATCGGACAACGATTAGAAACTATTCCAGGTGTAAGTGGAATTCAAATTTGGGGTCAGAAAAAATATGCGATGCGCTTGTGGATAGATCCCATAAAACTTTCATCCTATAATTGTACCGTTTCGGATGTAAAAGATGCACTAAACCAACAAAACGTCGAATTACCTTCAGGAAAATTGACGGGTAATAATACCGAACTCACCGTAAAAACTGTAGGTAATCTTTCGAAAGCAGAAGAATTCAACAATATTATTATTAAAACTGAAGGAGATAAAACAGTTCGTTTTAGTGATATTGGTACAGCTATTCTTGGGCCAGAAGTTGTCGAAACTAAAATGAGCCAATCTGGCTTACCAATGGTAGGTGTTGCTATTGTACCACTTCCAGGTTCAAATTATTTAGACATTTCCAAAGAATTTTACAAAAAATTTGAAGTTTTAAAAAAAGAACTTCCCAAAGATATTAAACTTAATATTGTTATTGATAATACTCTTTTTGTAAAAAAATCAGTACTTGAAGTAGCAGAAACATTAGGAATTTCTTTGATTCTGGTAATTTTAATTATTTATTTATTTTTTAGGGATTGGGCAATTGCCTTTAGACCATTAATAGATATTCCAGTTTCGTTGATTGCTACTTTCTTTATCATGTGGCTATTTGGATTTTCGATAAATGTATTAACTTTATTAGCCATTGTATTAGCAACAGGATTAGTTGTTGATGATGGTATTGTAGTTACCGAAAATATTTTCAAAAAAGTAGAAGCAGGAATGTCGCCAATCGAAGCAGCCATAAAAGGTTCGAACGAAATATTTTTCGCAGTAATTTCGATTTCGATAACATTAGCAGCAGTTTTCTTGCCTGTAATTTTCCTTGAAGGATTCGTGGGAAGGTTATTTAGGGAATTTGGAGTTGTTATTGGAGCTGCTGTATTAATTTCGGCATTTGTTTCATTGACTTTAACACCAATGTTGAATGCTTATTTGATGAAAGGCGGAGAACAAAAAAAATCTAAATTTTATATTGCTACCGAACCTTATTTTCAAAAACTAAATACTGGTTATGCCAATGCTTTAGCTCGTTTTATGAAAAGAAAATGGTTGAGTTTCCCTATATTAATTGCTTGTTTTGGAATAATCTATTTGTTCTTTTCAATCATCAAAAAAGAGACAGCTCCTTATGATGACCGAAGTGGATTGATAATGAGTATTACAACTGCCGAAGGTTCCTCCTATGAATATACTGATCGATTTATGCAGGAGATCTCTAGATTAATTGATGATTCTATTCCGGAGAAAAAAGTAAGTCTAGTGATAACGGCCCCAGGTTTTAACGCTTCGGCAACAAACAGTGGACGTGTCAGAATTTCATTAACCGATCCAAGCGAACGAAAAAGAACCCAAAAAGAAATAGCCGATAAGTTGACAAAATGGACTAAAAAATATTCGGATGCGAAAACTTCCGTGATGGAGCAACCTACAATTGCAGTGAATAAGCGTGGTGGTTTGCCTATTCAATACATTATTCAAGCACCGACATTTGAAAAATTGCGTGAAAAAATTCCATTGTTCATGGACGAAGCGGCTAAGAATTCCACTTTTGCCATTACTGATGTCAATTTGAAATTTAACAAGCCCGAAATTAACGTTTCTATAGATAGAGAGAAAGCGGAAAGTTTAGGGATTTCGGTTATGGATATAGCGCAAACATTACAGCTTTCGTTAAGTGGTCAGCGTTTTGGGTACTTTATGAAGAATGGAAAACAATACCAAGTCATTGGACAATTTGAATTGAAAGACCGTTCTAAACCACTTGATTTAACCTCGATGTTTGTCAAAAATAATAAAGGAGAATTGATACAAATGGATAATGTGGTGAAAGTTGTAGAGAAAAGTAATCCTCCGCAATTGTACCATAATAATAGATATATGTCGGCAACAGTTTCAGCAAGTCTTGCTCCAGGCAAAAGTATCAGTGATGGAATTGAGGCTATGAATCAAATCAAAGCTAAAGTTCTTGACGATACTTTTACCACCGATTTAGGTGGAGAATCCCGTGATTTTGTCGAAAGTAGTTCAAATACTTCTTTCGCTTTTGGACTGGCATTATTATTAATATTCTTGATTCTTTCTGCACAGTTTGAAAGTTTTATTGATCCGCTGATTATCATTTTGACTGTTCCAATGGCGGTTGCCGGTGCTTTATTCTCTTTATGGTTATTCGATCAAACTTGGAATATTTTTAGCCAAATTGGAACGATAATGCTGATTGGTTTGGTAACAAAAAACGGAATTCTGATTGTAGAATTCGCCAATCAATTACGAGAGCAAGGAAAATCAAAAATAGATGCTATTATGGAAGCTTCAGAATCAAGGTTACGCCCTATTTTAATGACAAGTTTAGCAATTTCATTAGGTGCATTACCTATTGCGATGTCACTTGGTGCTGCTTCAACAAGTAGAATTGGTATGGGAGTTGTAATCGTAGGAGGAACAATTTTCTCCTTGGTTTTAACCTTATTTGTTATTCCATCCATGTATTTTATGTGGTCTAAAGCAAGAAAACATTACCCCGAATTTGACCATATTGACGAATATGAAAAAGAAAGTAAATAATTATGATGAATTTTAAAACGTTTCTTAAAAGCCTAGTTTTATTCTTCTTTTGCATTGCAAAAATGAATGCACAACAAGTTTTAACTATAGAAGATGCAGTAAAAATTGCATTAGAAAATAATTACGAAATCAAAATTGCATCTAACAATTTAAACATTGATAAGGCAAATGTAAGCTCTGGTAACGCTGGAATGTTACCTGTAATTATTGCAAATGCTACAGATAACAATAATTCTGTGAATAGCAAACAAACCAAGCAAGACGGTACAACAAGTCAGCTTTATAATGCAAAAAATAATACTTTAAATTATGGCGTTGGACTGGATTGGACGATTTTTGATGGGTTCAAAATGTTTGCCAAACTTGACCAACTAAAAGAGTTACAAAAACTTGGAGAAAGTCAATTAAAGTTGACAATAATAACTAAAATTAGTAATGTAAATTCGACTTATTTTGACTTAGTCCAACAGCAGCAGCAACTGGTTGCTTTAGATACAACAATTGTAATTTCGAATCAGAGATTGGCTTTAGCACAAAATAGGTTTACCATCGGGAAAGCTTCAAAATTAGAAGTATTAAATGCACAAGTTGATTTGAATACCGATAAAGTAGCACTATTAAGACAAAAAGAATTGTATGCAAATACAAAGGTTTTGTTGAACCAAATTCTTGCTAGAGATCCAAAAAAAGATTTTAAAGTCGTGGAAATGATTTCTGTTGACGAAAAATTATTGCTCCCTGAATTGATTTCTTTAGCAGAAAAACAAAATCCAATTCTCGAAACCCAGATTATCAATAAAAGAGTTTCGGAACTGCAATTGAAACAAATTAAAGCGAATCGTTATCCAACTTTAGATTTACTTACAGGATATAATTTTGCTGAAACACAATCTGGGCTTGGTTTTATAGCGCAATCCTCTTCTCATGGACTAAGTTATGGATTTAATGCTACTTTAAATATATTCAATGGGTTTTCACAAATCAGAAATGAAAAAATAGCCAAAATTCAAATCGAAAATTCGAAATTTGCAATCGAACAGCAAAATCAGTTATTGAATTCACAGCTAACGATGGCTTATCAAACCTATTTGACGAATATTCAATTAATAGAAATTGAAGTGAAAAACGTTTCAAATGCGAAGCAAAATCTAGATATTACGCTTGATAAATTCCACATTGGAACAATAACTACTCTCGAATTTAGAACTGCACAATTGAATTATATCAATGCAAAAGTGCGTTATAGCAATGCGCAATTTCAAGCTAAATTATCTGAAATTTCTTTGAAAGAATTAGCTGGGAATTTATCGTTATAAGTTTTTTTTGCAAGATTTGTAATTGTTACGATTATTTTCAATAAATTTAATTTTTGCTTTCTAAAGTAGTTCAAATGATAACCAATAACCGTGCTTTTATAAATCCACCTCAATTGTCTAATGAGAAATCATTAAAAACTTTGGTGGAAAATAGAACCGTTTATTCTTTAAATCATTGTGAACTCAATCTATTTGAAACCTATGAATCTTCGGCTTTAGTTCCATTAAAATTTAACGATTTGGTGGTAACAAGCATGCTTAGAGGTAAGAAAGTAATGCATCTTTTTGATGATCCAAGTTTTGAATATTTGCCTGGTGAAACCGTTGTTATTCCTTCAAAAGTCGAAATGAAAATCGATTTTCCAGAAGCTACATTAGATAATCCTACGCAATGTTTGGCTTTGGCGATAGACCAAACTAAAATTAGTGACACCTTGCATTTCTTGAATGAAAGGTATCCAAAAGAAGGTAACAACCAATTTTGGCATTTGAATTATCAGAATTATTTTTTCTACAATAATGTTGAATTGACAACAACTATCAACAAATTGATAAAAGAATGTATGAGCACATCGATCACCAAAGATGTTCTAGCCGATTTGACTTTGCAGGAATTATTGATTCGGATTATTCAAACTCAAACTTCAAAAGCTATAGATGACGGATTATTTTCTGATCCGAAAAATCCAATTACACCAGTCATAGAATTCATTCGATTGAATTTAAAAGAAAATTTCACCATCAAACATTTGAGTGAAAAAGCATGTATGAGTACCGCTTCTTTTTACCGTTTTTTCAAAAGAGAATTAGGACAAAGTCCAATTGAATTTATTATTGACGAAAAAATAAGATGTGCCAAACAATTGTTGAAAAACCCAACGATACAAATCAACGAAGTTTGTTATTTGTCAGGATTTGAAGATTGTAATTATTTCATTCGATTATTCAAAAAGCATGAAGGAATTACGCCAAAACAATATCAATTGTTGCATGTAAATTAAACTATTCGATATACTTTAAAGGCTCAAGAGTAAGCTCTTCCTCGGGAGTGAAAATTCGATATTCAATTTTGAATGTTTTTTTCAAAGGTGTTTCCAATGAGAACCCTCCTACCCCAAAACCCTCGATTACATCCAAAGTAAAATGAGCATGTTTCCAATATTCGAATAAATCTTTATCTACCCAAAACTCGGTATTTTCGATTGTACCAATACAAACGTCACCAAATCTTTGGTAAAAACCTCCTTTTTCAAAACATTGTGGCTGCGTCCCTTCGCAACATCCACCCGCTTGATAAAACATCAAATCACCGTGTTTTTCTTGTAAAATTTTGATTAATTCTACTGCTTTTTCTGAGGTATCAATTCGTCTTGTCATTTATATTTATTTAAAAATAAAACCTGACAAACTATAGAATCTGTCAGGTTTAAAATTAATCAATTTGTTGCAACTACTAAAAGAAACCTAATTTCTTTTTATCGTAAGAAATCAACATATTTTTTGTTTGACGATAATGCCCTAACATCATTTTATGGTTTTCACGACCAATTCCTGATTGTTTGTAACCTCCAAAAGGCGCGCCAGCTGGGTAAGAATGATATTGATTTACCCAAACACGACCCGCTTGAATCGCTCTTGGAACCTGATAAATTTCGTGTGCATCACGTGTCCAAACTCCAGCTCCCAAACCGTACATGGTATCATTTGCAATTTCAATCGCTTCTTCAGTTGTTTTGAAAGTAGTCACCGCCAATACAGGTCCGAAGATTTCTTCCTGAAAAATACGCATTTTATTATTTCCTTTGAAAAGTGTTGGTTTGATATAATAACCGCCTGAAAGATTTCCTTCCAAATCGTTTGCTTCACCTCCAATCAATACTTCAGCGCCTTCTTCTTTTCCTAATTTAATGTACGAAAGAATTTTTTCTTTTTGAACCATTGACGTCTGAGCTCCCATCATTGTTGTTCTGTCTAATGGATTTCCTAATTTTATTGCTGCTGTTCTTTCGATTACACGAGCAATAAATTTTTCGTAAATATCTTCATGAATTAATAAACGAGAAGGACACGTACAAACTTCACCTTGATTTAAGGCGAATAAAACAGCACCTTCAATCGCTTTATCGAAGAAATCATCGTCAGCATCGCCAACAGATTTCATGAATATATTAGGCGATTTTCCACCTAATTCTAAGGTTACAGGAATAATATTTTCGGTAGCATATTGCATAACCAAACGACCTGTTGGCGTAGAACCAGTAAATGCAGCCTTTGATACTTTTTTGTTGGTTACCAAAGCTCTTCCCAATTCAGCACCAAAACCATTAACGATATTTACAACTCCTGGAGGAAGTAAATCACCGATTAATTCCATCAATACTAAGATAGAAATTGGAGTACTTTCGGCTGGTTTTAAAACCACAGTATTTCCTGCTGCTAATGCTGGAGCCAGTTTCCAAACAGCCATTAATATTGGAAAATTCCAAGGAATAATTTGAGCAATTACTCCCAATGGTTCGCTCAAAGCAATAGAAACCGTTTGATTGTCTAATTCCGCAATTGAACTTTCTTCTGCACGAATTACACCTGCAAAATATCTGAAATGGTCTATCGCCAAAGGAATATCTGCCGCTAATGTTTCGCGAATTGCCTTACCATTATCAATAGTTTCAACAGTTGCAATATATTCAAGATTATCTTCAATAACTTGTGCAATTTTATTCAAGAGATTACTACGTTCTGTAGCAGATGTTTTTCCCCATGTTTGAAAGGCTTCGTGCGCTTTGTCAACAGCCAAATCAATATCAACTTTTGTTGAATGTGCCGCTCTTGTAAAAACTTTTCCATCAATAGGAGAAACAACATCAAAATATTGTCCCCCAATTGGCGCTACGAATTTTCCACCAATGTAATTATCATACGTTGCCTTAAAATCAGGTCTTTTTACTATGTTATCCATGTTATATTATTTATTTGTTTTTTCAAAAATAGTCCTATCCTAATTATCAAAATAGCACAAATCATTCAACTAATAGCATAAAATTTTCATATGTGTTTTTTTATTTTAATATAATTATATAATGTGTAATTATATTAAAATAATATTACATAATTCTTAATTTAAATTTGATTCAAATACCCAAATTCAAGTATAAAAAACCAAATGATTTGTTTCTTACTCCAAACTGCAATCCTTATATTTGCAATCTTATTAAATTTGACAGATGAAAATATCATATAATTGGTTAAAACAATTCATTAAAATAGACTGGAAATCCGAAGAAACGGCCGCTTTATTGACAGATTTAGGTCTGGAAGTAGAAGTTGTCGAAAAATATCAATCGGTAAAAGGCGGATTAGAAGGCATTGTTGTTGGCCACGTTCTTACTTGCATTCAACATCCTGACGCTGATAGACTGAAAATAACCACCGTAGATTTAGGCGATGGTATTCCAGTGCAGATTGTTTGTGGAGCTGCCAACGTAGCTGCAGGTCAAAAAGTACCAGTTGCAACCATCGGAACAACATTATACGACAAAGAAGGAGTAGCTTTTCAAATAAAAAAAGGAAAAATTCGCGGACAAGAAAGCCACGGAATGATTTGCGCCGAAGATGAATTAGGCCTTGGCGAAAGTCATGAAGGAATCATGGTTCTTGATGATTCTATAGCCGCAGGAACAACTGCTGCGAGTGTTTTCAAAATTGAAAATGATGAAGTTTTCGAAATTGGATTAACTCCAAATCGAGCCGATGCCATGAGTCACTTCGGAACGGCAAGAGATTTAAGAGCTGGTTTATTGCAAACGGGTGTCAATGTCGAATTGATTACACCGTCAGTTAGTAATTTTAGAGTAGATACAAGATCATTGAAAATTGATGTCAATGTTGAAAAAAGTTTATTAGCACCAAGATATTGCGGCGTTACGATTTCTGGAATTACAATAAAACCCTCTCCTGCTTGGTTACAAAACCGTTTGAAGGCTATTGGTATCAATCCGAAAAATAATATTGTCGATGTAACTAATTACGTTTTACACGAATTAGGACAACCGCTTCACGCCTTTGATGCTGCCAAAATTAATGGCAAAATAATTGTAAAAACCCTTCCTTCTGGAACTAAATTTACAACACTTGATGATGTAGAAAGAACTTTGCATGAAGAAGATTTAATGATTTGTGACGAAAAAGGTCCTTTATGTATTGCGGGAGTTTTTGGAGGAAAAGAATCTGGAGTTTCGGAAACTACAACTTCAATTTTTCTAGAAAGTGCTTATTTTAATCCTGTTAGCATTCGAAAAAGTGCCAAAAGACATCAATTAAATACCGATGCTTCGTTTCGTTTTGAAAGAGGAATCGATCCAAGTATAACTGCTTACGCCTTAAAACGTGCTGCTTTATTGATTCAAGAAGTTGCCGGTGGCGAAATAACTTCGGATATTGTTGATATTTATCCAAAGAAAATTGAGGATTTTCCAGTAGTTTTAAATTTCAATAATGTAAAGAAAATTATTGGTCAAGAACTATCAAAAGAAATCATAAAAAACATTTTGGCTTCATTAGAAATCAAAGTGAATAGTGTTTCCGATGCTGGATTAGGTTTGATAATCCCTGCTTATCGTGTCGATGTTCAAAGAGAAATTGATGTGATTGAAGAAATTCTTCGCGTTTATGGATATAACAATATCAAATTTTCGGAGAAATTGAATGCTACGGTTTCAATTGCTCCTAGAACCGAAGATTATAAAGTTCAAAACGTCATTGCAACTCAATTGAATTCACAAGGGTTTAATGAGATGATGGCCAATTCTTTGACTACTCCTTCTTATGTTCAATTATCCGAAAACCTAAAAGAGGAACATAACGTAATAATATTAAATCCGTTAAGCAATGATTTGTCGGCGATGCGACAATCTTTATTATTCTCAGGGTTAGAAGCTATATCGTATAACATCAATCGTAGAAATGCAGATTTGAAATTTTTCGAATTTGGAAAAAGCTATCACAAACTTCCTTCTGGTTACGAAGAAAATAAGCATTTAACAATGTTCATTACTGGAAACAGAAACCAAGAAAGCTGGACAAATACACAAAAACCTTCGGATTTCTTTTTATTCAAAGGGTATATAAACGGAGTTCTTTCGAGATTAGGAATTCAAAAAACACAAAATCTGCCAATGACATCGGATGTGTTTTCGGAAGGAATTGCAGTAGGTTTTGGAAATGAAATCATCGTAGAATATGGTGTTGTAAAAAAATCAGTTTTAAAACATTTCGATATTAAGCAAGAGGTTTTGTTCGCCGATTTTAACTGGGCTTTGATTTTGAAATTACTTTCTAATAAAATCAAATTCACCGAAATTCCTAAATATCCAGAAGTTCGCAGAGATTTATCTTTATTATTAGATGACAACGTAACATTCGATTCTATTTATTCTATCGCTAGACAAACGGAGAAAGCGTTATTGAAAGACATTAGTTTATTTGATGTTTATCAAGGTAAAAATCTTCCAGAAGGTAAGAAATCGTATGCGGTAAGTTTCTCCATTCAAGACACTACAAAAACCTTGACCGATGTTCAAATTGACAAAATCATGAGCAAATTGCAAAAGAATTTTGAAACGGAATTAGGTGCTAGTTTGAGATAATATTTTTATCTAACCATCTAAGGCATTTAAGATCATTTAAGTTGAATGCTTTTCGAATAGTATAAAATGTAAAAACTCCCAATTCGGAATTGGGAGTTTTTTTTGATACAATTCTAAGTGACTAAATGATTAAGTTCTTGAAAAATTGAAATTAGAAGCTATGAAATAATCTCTTAAAAAAGCAGATTCCCTAGCCCTGATAGCAACGGAAATCCTTTATGGTTTTTCTTTAAAACCATAAAGATTGAAGTGAATAGCAGGAGAAAGCTCCTAATAAAAATGGTGTAAATAAAAAAAACTCCGCAAATTGCGGAGCTTTATATATTCAAAAATAAGAAATTAGATTATTTCTTTTTTTCGTTTTTTTCCATTTTTGCTTTAAGACCTGCAAGAATGTCATTTGCGTCACCTAAAGTTGCAGCTGGTGCATTTGTAGATGAGTTAGATGAAGTATTTTCAGTTACTGCTTTCACATTTTTCTCTTCTTCTTCACGGAAGATAGCTGTGTGAGACGCAACAACTCTTTTGAATTCTTTGTTAAATTCAATTACTTTGAATTCAGCAGATTCGCCTTTTTTCAATTTCTTACCGTCTTCTTTTTCAAGGTGACGAGTAGGAATGAATGCAACGATATCATCACCAAATTCTACAGTAGCTCCTTTGTCAACGATTTCAGAAATTTCACCTGTGTGGATAGTTCCAACTGCGAAAGAATCTTCATATTGATCCCAAGGATTAGCAGTAGTTTGTTTGTGACCTAAAGATAATTTACGTCCTTCAACATCTAATTCTAATACAACTACGTCAAGTTTTTCACCAACATTTACAAATTCAGATGGGTGTTTGATTTTCTTAGTCCAAGAAAGGTCAGAGATATAAATCAATCCGTCGATACCTTCTTCCAATTCTACGAAAATTCCAAAGTTTGTAAAGTTTCTAACAATACCTGTATGTTTAGAACCTACTGGGTATTTAGCAGTGATATCTGTCCAAGGATCTTGAGATAATTGTTTGATACCTAATGACATTTTACGGTCATCTCTATCTAATGTTAAGATAACAGCTTCAACAACATCACCTACTTTTACGAAATCTTGAGCAGAACGTAAATGAGTAGACCATGACATTTCAGAAACGTGGATTAAACCTTCAACACCTTCAGCAACTTCGATGAAAGCACCGTAATCAGCGATTACAACTACTTTACCTTTTACTTTATCACCAATTTTAAGTTCAGCATTTAATGCATCCCATGGGTGAGCGTTTAATTGTTTCAATCCTAATTGGATTCTTGTTTTCTCATCATCAAAATCAAGGATTACCACGTTAAGAACTTGATCTAATTCAAGAACTTCACTTGGATGGTTGATTCTAGACCAAGAAAGGTCAGTAATGTGGATTAATCCATCAACACCACCAAGATCAATAAAGACACCGTAAGAAGTAATGTTTTTAACAACACCTTCTAATACTTGACCTTTTTGTAATTTTCCGATGATTTCTTTTTTCTGTACTTCAATATCCGCTTCAATAAGCGCTTTGTGAGAAACAACAACGTTTTTGAATTCGTGGTTAATTTTCACCACCTTGAATTCCATCATTTTGTTTACATATACATCGTAGTCTCTAATTGGTTTAACATCAATTTGAGAACCTGGTAAGAAAGCTTCGATACCGAAAACGTCAACGATCATACCACCTTTAGTTCTGCATTTTACAAAACCATTAACGATTTCTCCTGTTTCGTTAGCCGAAATAACTCTATCCCATGATTTGATAGTACGTGCTTTTCTGTGAGATAATACTAATTGACCTGTTTTATCCTCACGGATGTCAATCAATACTTCTACTTTGTCACCTACTTTTAATGCTGGATTGTAACGGAATTCGTTCAAAGAAATAACACCTTCCGATTTTGCGTTGATATCAACGATAACGTCTCTATCTGTAATTCTAACAACTACACCTTCTACTACTTCTTCTTGGTCAGTAGCGATGAAAGTTTTTGAAACTAAGTCTTCGAATTCTTGTAAGTTTTTCTCATCAACAGCATCAATACCTTCTTCGAAATTGTGCCAGTTAAAATTTGCTAAAAACTCTTCTTGTGATTTTAATTGTTCAGACATGCTGATTAAAAATTTGTATTCTGTATTCTCTCGAGTTTCTTAAAGTGCTAGAAAACAACAGAAGTTGTTGAATTGAATTGTTTATACCTTAAGGAAACTCTTATTCACCAAAAGGTGTGCAAAAGTAATTCTTTTTTATTGATCTGCAAAATATTTTCAAACAGATAATCAATTGATTTTTAGGAGCAGAACGTTTTTTTGTTTTTATCACCATTGCTCCCGCTTTTCGTTGCAAACGAAGTTCACTGAACTCCAAAAAAATAGAAGTAAAGTGAAGTAATCTCCCGAAAAAAATCGGGAGGATTTCCACTGCAATCGGGGCTAATTTGTACGTTTGGTAGTTTTAAGAACTTTGGAAAAGATTAGAATTCAAAAAAATCAGTTAATTCAATTTGCATTTTTAATTATATCTGGAATCAAAGCTTTCAAATAATCAGGGATTTTTGTTATTGAAGAAATTTTTCCTGATTCAATTGATAAAATATGAGTTGGATGCTTGAGGTATTTTGATGAATCAAATAAATCTATGTAATCAAAATAATTGAAAAAGGAATTTAGATTAGCATATCCATCATTATACCGTTTTTCTATTTCATTTTCAGGCACATAATGACCTCCGTTTTCCACTCGGATGGCTACCCTTTTTTTAGCTTCTTGTATGGAGTCAAGACACAAAAAGACAAGGTGCAAATCATATCCATTATTTTTAAATATTTCAGGCCAGTGAAGAGGTGTCGAATTGAAGTTAGTTTCATAGCAAAAGCTGATTTTGTTATCGATTGCTGTTTTTATCTGGCTTTCTAATTCATTAAATGCCATCCTATGAGCCATAGTTTCTTTCATGTCCGAATCAATCAAAGAATTATAGAATCTTAAAAATTGATAATCATAATCAAAAGGTATAAAATTATCAGGAGCTAACGGTTTAGAAAAAGTTGATTTTCCAGACCCATTGCATCCTGCTATGATAAGCAAAACAGGCTTAGACATTCTTGAATTGTGGAGCTATAGTAGGCTTTTTTTGATTTTTTCCCAATTGCAGGTTTTTTTCATAAACAGCCACTTGTACCTTAACTGAAGGCATTACTTTTTTCATTTGCTTTAAAGCAAATTGTACTCTTTGGTTTGTATTTGAAATATCTTTCATAATGACAAATTTACAAAAAAATTAAATAGTACAAATGAGCGAACATAAAAAAAACACCTCTTTAGTTATTGTTGTTTTTAATTTAACCCGATCGCTCGGATATGCTATAAACATCTCACATATGGCTAGCGCGGTTTTGCAAACCGTGCCCATAAATACAAGTAAATGTTCCAGACTTTAAAAAGCTGTAAGATTTATAAAACTAAAAACCCGACAAGCTTTAAAAACTTGTCGGGTTTGAAATATAAAATAGGTTCTTAACCAACTACTTTTTCCAATTCGTTAGGATTGTGTTTGTGTTTGAACAAAATAGCAAAAGCAATCGCAACTACCAAAGCATAACCCGCAAAAGAAAGCCAGATATTGTGCCAATCTCTAACGCCATTGTGAGTAAAAAAGGTATCAATAACTTGTCCGCTAATGATTCCACCAAAGAAAGCACCAAAACCATTCGACATCATCATAAATAATCCTTGAGCGCTTGAACGCATGGTATTATCAGTAGAAGTTTCGATAAACAACGAACCCGAAATATTAAAGAAATCGAACGCCATTCCGTAAACAATGCAAGACATAATAATCATCCATAAACCGTCGGCAGGATTTCCGTAAGCAAACCATCCAAAACGTAAAACCCAAGCCAGCATCGAAATCAACATTACTTGTTTAATTCCAAATCGTTTCAAGAAAAACGGAATCGCCAAGATAAACAGCGTTTCCGATATTTGTGAAATCGACATAATTATAGTAGAATATTTCACCACGAATGAATCGGCATATTGAGGAACTTTGGCAAACTCCGAAAGATACGTATCGCCATACATATTTGTTAATTGCAAAGCGCCACCAAGAAACATGGAGAATATAAAAAACAACGCCATTTTGTAGGTACCAAATAATTTAAAGGCATTCAAACCTAATTTTTTGGCAAAAGAAGCATCTCCATCAATTTGTTTTTGTGGAGGACATTTTGGCAACGCAAAAGCATAAATTCCTAATATGAAAGCAGCAATAGCAGCAATGTAAAACATATTCGCTGAAGCTTTGTTTCCTGATAAATTCGTAATCCACATTGCGGCAATAAAACCAACAGTTCCCCAAACACGAATAGGCGGAAAAACTTTGACAACGTCGTAATCGTTATTTTTTAAAATCGTATAAGCCACTGAATTCGATAATGAAATAGAAGGCATATAACAAAGCATTGCTCCAAAAATAACCCAATAAAATGTGGTAGGATTATCCACCTGCGGAAGATAACAAAGTGCTAAACCGCCTAAAATATGTAAAATTCCGTATAATTTTTCGGCGTTAACCCAGCGATCGGCAATAATTCCTGTGAGTGCCGGCATCAATATAGATGAAATTCCTAAGGTCGAAAATACAGCTCCAAATTCGGCTCCGCTCCATTGTTTTGTTGCAAACCAATAATTTCCAATAGTAATTAACCAAGCTCCCCAAACAAAAAACTGAAGAAAACTCATTACTGTTAGACGATTTTTAATATTCATAGTAATCAAACTTAAATTTATGTTTTAGACATTTATTATCTATAGCGTAAATCTAATGATAAATTAAGAAATTCAAATTAGATTATTTAAATAATAGTCATAAAAAAACCATCAGGCAAGCCGTGATGGTTTTTCTACTAATCATAAACAAACAAAATCTCAATTATTATTTCGTATTATTAGGCTAAGTTTTAAGTAGATTGTGGGGCAAACTTCTTAAATTCATTCTAATTGAGAACATCATTCATAAATAGCATGTTAAGTTTTAAAATAAATTGTTTGGAGCAAACTCTTTTAAATCTTTATTATATTTTAGTAGGTTAAGTTTTTAAGTAGATTGTGGGGCAAACTCTTTTAAACTCTTATTTTTTGTTCTTATTTCTTAGATCAAATATACAACAATCATTAGATTAAAAACAAATATAATCGATGATATACACAAATTTACAATAATAATATATAATTTCTTACTAAAATATAAATAATAGTAAGCGCTTTAAAAAAAAATGCAGTTCTAAGGGGCGAGTCTTTCTATTTTCCAAGAATAATCCTCTTGCAAATGATAGCGAATTCTATCATGCAATCTATTGGGACGACCTTGCCAAAATTCAACTTCTATAGGACGAACTAAAAAACCACCCCAAAATTGAGGTCGAGGAATTTCTTTTCCTTCGAAATCTTTTTCTAATTGTTTTAAACCATCTTCAAGAACAACTCTCGATGAAATCACCTCACTTTGGTTAGAAACAATAGCCCCTAATTTGCTTCCCGTGGGTCTGGATTCAAAATAACCATCCGAAGTATTCTCAGATGTTTTCTCAGCAATCCCTTTTATAATCACCTGACGCTCCATAGAATGCCAGAAAAAAGAAAGACAAATATTGGGATTATTGGCAATAGCTCTCCCCTTTTCGGAATTATAATTGGTATAAAAAATAAAACCTTCATAGGTGTATTGTTTCAAAAGTAAAACGCGCGATTTCGGAAAACCATCTAATCCAAAAGTTGAAACCGTCATCGCATTTACTTCGTCTACACCTCCAAAATCTTCCACTTCATGAAACCATCTATTGAATAAATTAATTGGATCTTCCGGAATATTAGTTTCCAAAAGCTCGCTTTTTTCATACGATTTTCTATAATTGCCTAACTCTTTCATTTCTTGGATTATATTTATTGGATGCAAATTTAATGAAACTAATTCTCATTTATACTAGCTCATTTCTTAGTTATACTTTTCGCCACAGATTAATTAATCTTTAGCCGAAAAAATCTTTTTAATCCTTTAAATCTGTGTCAAAAAATTAAGTTTATGTTTTTTTAATTTTTTATAAATCAAAATTCAAAACTTCTACCATCATCAGCCAAAAGGACATTTGGAAAAATGGTTACAGCTTGTTCTTTAAAAAGTTCTATATTTTCGTATCGCGTAGAATAATGTCCTAAAACCAATTGTTTTACATTGGCTTTCAAAGCAATAGTTGCTGCTTCTTTTGCTGTCGAATGCATCGTTTTTCCTGCCAAAGCTTCCTCTGAATCCAAAAATGTAGCTTCGTGGTACAACACATCCACTTCATTGATAATTGGAATAATGCTTTCGTCATAAGCCGTATCCGAACAAAAAGCATAACTCAAAGGCGGAACTGGGTCAAAAGTTAATTTGGCGTTTTCAATAACACGACCATCTTCTAAAGTGATGTCTTTTCCGTTCTTTATATTTTGATAATAACATTTATCAATTTCATAATTTTGAACAGCATTCAAATCTAATTTTCGTTCTCTAATTTTTTCTTGAAATAGAAAACCATTGGTGTAAACCCTATGTTTTAAAGGAATTGTCTTAACGATTACTTTTTCATCTTCAAAAATAATTTCACTTACTTTGGATTCTAATTCATGAAAAAACAAACCATAACTGGTCCACGAATTCGATAATCGCAATTGCAGATTGATTATTTCTTTAATTCCTTTTGGACCATAAATATGTAAATCAGTAGTTCGATTGAGCAGCGCAAAAGTAGAAACCAAACCTACCAAACCAAAAAAATGATCTCCATGCAAATGCGAAATAAAAATATGATTGATTTTCGAAAACCGAATCTTGTTTTTGCGCAACTGTACTTGCGTACCTTCCCCACAATCTATTAGAAACAGTCTATTCCTGATTTCTAAAACCTGCGAAGTTGGGTTGGTAAAAGTTCGTGGAGTCGCGGCATAACAGCCAAGGATAGTTAGATTCAAAGTTAAAGTTTATTCGGTTAATCGGTTATTTGGTTAATCGCAAAGTTGTGCTATTACATTCGGTTAAACAATTAAACGAATCAAACAATTAACCTTTTTTAAAACCCCAAATCCCGTTCTATTTCTTCCATTTCTATAATATCGTGAGCTTCCTGCAAGGATCGAACAACAGCTAATTTATCAGAAACAGCATTATGATCTAAATCTGAAGTGGCTATTACAAATGATTTTTTGGCTTTTTTATGAATTTTTGAAAGTGGTAAAAAACTGTTAATTGCTGCCACCGAAAGGTTTTTGTATGTCCTAATATCAATGATAATATTATGTTTTTCGAAAGTTTTATACTCATGAGTAACTTTCGCCAAGAAGGAATCTAAATTGCCTTGAGTGTCTTTTATACAAACAGTATGTCCTTTTTGATCTACTTTCATTGTAGTTATATTTTATACTAATTAACGAATATTTTATGCGTTTTTGTAAAGGCGAATATCATTATTTTCAAATATTGTCTTTTCATTACCAATGCATCCAATGTCTACCATGGTATTTGCTAATTTTTCACTAGTTACTCCAATGTTGGGATAAATTTTGCTCAAAAAAGGCTTGTATAAAATTCGAGTGATTTTATAAAACAAATTAGGTTCTTCTCTTTGGGTTACCGGATAAATATAGCCGGGTCTAAAACTATACATTTCTTTAAAATTCAAATTAAACAGAATATTTTCTGCAATTCCTTTGTCTTTTGCGAACATCATTTTACTTTTTTCAGATGAATCTGCTCCTTGCCCACTTAAAAAACAAAAAGTTGTATTCTCATTATTTTTTCGCAAAGTTTGTGCAAATGCTCTAGTAAAATTAATTGTTATTTTAGCAAATTCGTCTGTTGAAACTTGCCCTGTATATACGCCAATGCAATAAAAACAAATATCTTGATTCTTAAATTGGCTCTCAATTTCTGTAAAATCTTCAAAATTAGTATGAACAATTTCAATTAATTTTGGATGATTAATTCCAGATTTACGCCTAACAATCGAGGTGATTTTATTTATTTTAGGATTCGATAAGCAATTTTCAAGAATTAAATTCCCAATCATACCATTGCTTCCAGTGATAATTACATTTTTCATTTACGTTTTTACTGAATTTTTGACGCCAATAAATAAATTACCGCCATCCGGATAGCAACACCATTTTCAACTTGATTTAATATCACCGATTGTTTAGAATCGGCCACATCCGAAGTAATTTCCACACCACGATTTATAGGTCCTGGGTGCATAATTATAATCTCTTTATTCAACGAATCAAGCAAGGTTTTATCTAGGCCGTATTGTTGTGCATATTCCCTTGTTGAAGGAAAAAAATTCACGTCCATTCTTTCGTTTTGAACACGCAACATATTGGCTACATCACACCATTCCAATGCTTTACGTAAATTAGGTTCAACGGTTACTCCAAGTGATTCTATATGCCTTGGAATTAACGTTTTTGGTCCACAAACTTTTACTTCAGCACCTTGCATTTGCAAAGCATATATATTCGAAAGTGCTACTCGCGAGTGCAAAATATCACCTACAATTACTACTTTTTTACCGCCTACATCTCCTAATTTTTCTCTTATGGAATAACTGTCTAACAAAGCTTGTGTTGGATGTTCGTGCGCTCCATCACCAGCATTTACAATACTTGCTTTCACATTTTGCGATAAGAAATGTGCTGCTCCTGGATTAGAATGTCGCATCACCACCATATCTACTTTCATCGAAAGAATATTGTTTACGGTATCAATCAGAGTTTCTCCTTTTTTTACCGAAGATTGTGCTGCCGAAAAACTAATTACGTCTGCTGACAAACGTTTTTGTGCTAATTCAAAAGAAAGTTTGGTTCTTGTACTGTTTTCAAAAAAGATGTTAGCAATAGTAATATCCCTAAGTGAAGGCACTTTTTTTATGGGACGATTGATAACTTCTTTAAAATGGTCGGCAGTTTCAAAAATGAGGTCAATATCTTTCTTATTGATATACTTTATGCCTAATAAATGATTTACACTTAGCTCGCTCATTTTTATTACTTATTATTTATTAAATACACGGCATCTTCACCGTCTTGTTCTTTCCAGCAAACCAAAACTTTTTCGTCGTTTATAGCATCTACCTGACGACCACGATAATCGGGTTGAATAGGCAAATGACGGCTAAATCGACGATCTATAAGAACTAATAATTCTATTTCTGATGGTCTTCCAAAGGATTGAATCGCTGTCAATGCGGATCGAATACTTCGACCTGTGTACAAAACATCATCTATAAAAACGACTTTTTTGTTTTCGACAATTACATCCATTTGGGTTTTGTTAGCTTCTAAAGGCTTATTCGTTCTACGAAAATCATCTCTAAAGAAAGTAATATCTAAATATCCTAAAGCAATTTTGGAAATATTATATTCTTTTTCTAACAAATCCTTTAATCGCTCTGCCAAGAAAGTACCACGGGGCTGAATTCCGACCAAAATAGTATCCGAAAAATCAAGATGTTTTTCGATTAACTGACAGGCCAAACGGTGCAGAATGATATTGACTTCCTTCGAAGTGAGCAATACTTTTTGACTCATAATAAAGTGTTGTTTGGGTTGTAAAGATATACTATTTTTTGAAATTTATAATTTGCTTATTCCATAAAATTTTCCAAAAAAAATCCCACTATGACGAGCGGGAATTTTTAATTATAAATTTTTATTTCTTTTAAGAATACATCTTCGTTCTTAATTCCTGAACATTTTCATTATCAAGGTATTCATCAAAAGTCATATAGCGATCTATGGCTCCATTTGGCGTTAACTCAACTACTCTATTACCAACGGTTTGCGCAAATTCATGATCATGAGTGGTAAAAATAACCGAACCTTTATAGTTTTTTAAGGAATTGTTAAAAGCGGTAATTGACTCTAAATCTAAGTGATTCGTTGGTTCGTCAAGCATCAAAACATTAGCGCGTTCCATCATCATTCGAGACAACATACAACGCACTTTTTCTCCTCCTGATAAAACACGACAGGTTTTCAAGGCTTCTTCACCAGAGAAAATCATTTTACCCAAGAAACTACGAATGTTCACTTCGTCACGTTCTTCTTCGGTTTTTACCCATTGACGCAACCAATCAACTAAGGAATAATCGCTTTCGAAAAAAGAGTGATTATCGCCAGGCAAATACGCTTGATTAGTTGTAACTCCCCAATCATAAGTTCCAGAGTCTGCTTTTTGATTTCCGTTAAGAATTTCATAGAAAGCAGTTGTAGCACGAGAATCTTTAGAGAATAATACAATTTTATCACCTTTAGCCATATTCAAATCAACATCTTTAAATAAAAGCTCTCCATCAATTGAAGCACTTAAATTTTGAACATTCAAAATCTGATCTCCAGCTTCACGTTCTTGGTCAAAAATAATCGCTGGATAACGACGGCTTGATGGTTTTATTTCGGAAATATTTAATTTAGAAATCATCTTTTTACGAGAAGTAGCTTGTTTTGATTTGGCCACATTCGCACTAAAACGACGGATAAATTCTTCTAATTCTTGTTTCTTTTCTTCGGCTTTTTTGTTTTGTTGCGCACGTTGTTTTGCAGCTAATTGACTGGATTCATACCAAAAAGTATAATTTCCTGAATAATGATTTATTTTACTGAAATCAATATCCGAAATATGCGTACAAACTGCGTCTAAAAAGTGTCTATCGTGAGAAACTACGATTACCGTATTCTCATAATTGGCCAAGAAATTTTCTAACCAAGCAATGGTTTCAAAATCCAAGTCATTGGTAGGCTCATCCATAATAAGCAAATCAGGATTTCCAAAAAGGGCTTGCGCCAAAAGCACACGAACTTTTATTTTCCCCTCTAAATCACCCATTAAAGTATAATGATGCTCTTCGGTAATTCCAAGATTTGACAACATGGAGGCCGCATCAGAATCAGCATTCCAACCATTCATTTCTTCAAAACGAACTTGCAACTCCCCTATTCTATCTGCATTTTCATCGGTATAGTCCAGATAAAGTGCATCCATTTCGGTTTTTACTTCATACAAAACCTTGTTTCCCATCATTACGGTTTCAAGAACTGTAAATTCGTCGAACATATTATGGTTTTGATTCAAAACCGACATACGTTTTCCTGGTTCTAGGTGAACATGTCCCGAAGTAGGATCCATATCGCCTGCAATAATCTTTAGAAATGTTGATTTTCCAGCACCGTTTGCGCCAATAACTCCGTAAATATTGCCGTTAGTAAAAACCGTATTTACTTCGTCGAATAAAATTCTTTTGCCAAACTGAACTGATAAATTATTTATTGATAACATGAATGTCTTTTATTAATTTTTGCAAAAGTACAAAAAAATACACATTTTATTAAACATATCAATTATAGATTTCAATGTCTAATTGGAGTTACAGAATCAAAATAAAAAAAACAAATATCCTGAAATTAATGAGAAAAAATCAGTCATTGCTTCAAAACGACATATTTACTATAATTTTAATAAATTTTTATCCAAATTATTTTTTTTTAATTCACATTCCCAATATATTTACTGCTTATCCGATCATATAAATGATTAATCTAAAAACCAAAAACCAATTTTAAATTATGAATTCAGAAAATGTACAAACCAAATGGGGACAATTTATTTCCCTCGTAATAGTATTCTTCTTTTGGGGATTTGTTGGCTCCGCCAATGATATTTTGATCCCAGTTTTCAAAAAAGTATTTACCTTATCTCAAGTTCAATCACAATTAGTTGCTTGGGCTTTTTATGTTGCTTACTTTGTAGGAGCTATCATCTTCTTTCTTATTTCCTTGAAATCAGATGTTTTACAAAAATTCGGCTATAAAAAAACACTAGCTGCCGGATTGATTGTATCTGCAATTGGTTCGTTTTTATTTATTCCTGCAGCAACAATGGAAAGTTTTCCATTCTTTTTAACTGCGTTATTCACCGTTGGTTTAGGTTTTTCTATCCAACAAATTGTTGCAAATCCATTAGCTATTAAAATGGGAAGCCCAGCAACCGGAGCTCACCGTTTGACATTAGCAGGGGGTGTAAACTCTTTTGGAACTACAATTGGAGCTATTTTATTAGGAATTGCTTTGTTTGGAATGGGAGATAATAAAAAAACAGCTCTTTCTTTAGAAGATATTAAATTACCTTTTATCATTTTAGGAGTTGCTTTTATTTTAGTTGCAATTTTTATGCTTGTATCTAAAATTGAAGATCCAGCGAAGCAAGAAGAAGCTAAAATCGAACATGGACATAAAAATTTTAGTATTCTAGATTATCCTCAGTTATACTTAGGAATGCTAGCCATTTTTATTTATGTTGGTACCGAAGTAACAATTATTAGTAACCTGCCTGCATTATTAAAAACACGTGAATTTGGAAGCATTTTAGAAGGTGCAATTCCTCCTTTTATAGCACTTTATTGGGGAAGTTTAATGATTGGTCGCTGGAATGGTGGGGTTAATGTTTTCAATACTTCAAAACTTCTAAATACAGTTCTTAAATTTATTGTTCCTGCTTTAGCTTTTGGAGTTATTATTGGTGCTAATATATTTGCAGGTCATGATGTTTCTGCTTTTTATATTTACCCAATCTGGATATTAATCTTTATTTTTGTAAGCTTTATTGGTGGCAAAAACGCTGGTAAAACGTTAATGCTTTTTGGACTGTCTGGTCTTTTAATGATGTTCTTTGGACTCGTTTGCCCTGATAAAGAAATTGCAAAATTCTTCTTCATCTCAGGCGGTTTGTTCGCTTCTATCATGTGGCCATCAATCTTTGACTTAGCCATTGCAGGTTTAGGAAAAAATACAGGAAAAGCTTCTTCTTTCTTAATTATGATGATTCTTGGTGGTGGAGTTATTCCTTTAATTCAAGGAAGTATTTGTGATTTTGACATAACTAGTCCTGGAGGAATAATGGGAATTACTTGGACCCATTTCTCCTATATAGTTCCACTTATTGGTTTTGGATATTTAGCATTTTATGGTTTCTACTGTCCAAAAATTCTAAAAAAACAAGGAGTTTACCATGTTGAAAGTGAAGGTGGAGGTCATTAATTAATTCATAATTGCCCAATAAAAAAGTCGCATTTCAATGAAATGCGACTTTTTTTATGCTTAAGAATTTCTCTTATTTATTTCCTTTCTCGAAATCAGCAACAAACTGCGCCAATCCAATATCAGTCAAAGGGTGTTTCAACAAACCATAAATAGCCGAAAGTGGTCCAGTCATAACATCAGCACCAATTTTGGCACAGTTTACAATGTGCATCGTGTGACGTACCGAAGCAGCAAGAATTTGCGTTTCGTAACCGTAATTATCATAGATCAAACGGATTTCTTCAATAAGCGCCAATCCATCTGTAGAAACATCGTCTAAACGACCAATGAAAGGAGATACATAAGTAGCTCCAGCTTTAGCAGCCAATAAAGCCTGACCAGCTGAAAATACTAAAGTAACATTGGTTTTGATTCCTTTATCCGAAAAATATTTTGCCGCCATAACACCTTCTTTGGTCATTGGCAATTTAACCACAATTTGCTCATGCAAATCAGCTAATTCTTCACCTTCTTTCACCATTCCGTCAAAGTCAAGCGCATTTACTTCGGCACTTACATCACCATCCACAAGGTTGCAAATGTCAACATAATGTTTCAAAATACTGTTTTTTCCAGTAATTCCTTCTTTCGCCATCAAAGATGGATTTGTCGTAACTCCGTCTAAAACTCCAAGAGCTTGTGCTTCTTTAATCTGAGCTAAATTCGCTGTGTCAATAAAAAATTTCATAAATATCTGTTTAATTGGGTGTTTATTTTTTGGGCGTGCCCCTTAGGGTCGGGCTTTACGTTACAATCTTTTACTTTTTCAAGAAAAGTAAAAGGATTTTCACTTCAATCCCTCACGCAGAATTCGTGCAAAATTACAATTTATAATGATTCATTAACATTTTTTCATAGACTTTATCAGGAAGAATTCGTTTGAGAACAATCGAAAATTTCTGCATAAAAACACCTACTTTATAATGAATTTTTGGATTTGGATTTAAGATGATTTTATAAACAGCTTCTGCCATTTCGTTTGGATTGCTACCGCTATCAACATGCTCATTCATCATTTTAAGCGTATTTCCATACGGAATTTCATAAGCCGAATCCTTTATTAATGGCGCATGAAACCGACCAGAAGCAATATTCGTAGCAAAATCTCCCGGAGCCACATTCGTAATATAAATCCCAAATGATTTTACTTCCATTCGCAACGCTTCGGTAATGAGTTCTAATGCACCTTTCGAAGCCGAATAAACGCTTCGATACGGCAAACCCATATAGGCTGCAATTGATGTAATATTAATTATCAACCCCGATTGTTGAACACGCATTTGTGGCAAAACCGCTTTCATCACTTCAATAGGACCGAAGAAATTAGTCTCAAAATTATTCTTGATTTCATTCGCTGGAATTTCTTCCAAAGGACCAGTAATTCCAACACCAGCATTATTGATCACAATATCTAATTGACCTGTCAGAGCAATAACTTTGGCTACAGCCGTGACAATTGTATCGGTATTTCGAACATCTAAAGCGACCAGCGGAAAAACAGAATTCAAAACCTGATCTGGATTCCGGCTTGTTCCATAAACGATGAAACCTTTATGGTGCAAAAACTCGCCAATAGACTTCCCTATTCCCGAAGAACCTCCTGTAATTAAAACTACTTTATTCATTTTTTGTTTGGAAATTAAGATTTAAAACCATCCAAAAATAAAAAAATCCTCCGTAAGGAAGATTAAATATATTGAAAAGATTGCTTTGTACCTCGCAATGACTAAAAAAATGGCAAGCGACCTACATCGCACCGCTCAACCACGTACCCTTGCTATGTTCCCATCCTGGGGGATTTTGCAGGAGCTGGTCGTGTAGGACTTGCCGGTGCAAATATACAATCTATTTTATATTTTTGCAAGGGCTTTGCGCCTATAAAATATCGTTGTATATTGCATCATCAAAATTTTAATTTATGAAAAATTATAACTTCCTATTTATCATTTTATTAGGAATCACTTTGGCTAATTGTGGAGGTACAAAAAAAGGTGAAAATACTTTATTTACTTTCGATAATTCTAATTATAAAGCAAAATACCTCCCCCAAGACGTGGTACAATTAGGAGTCTTAAACTCCAATTCGAAAGAAATTGATAGTATTGTTTACTTTGTCAATGATAAAAAAGTGGGGGCAACAAAAGGTTTTAGTAAATTACCATTTCCTCTAAAAGACAGAAAACTTGGTTATCAAAATCTAAAAGCAACGGTATATTTTGGTGGTGAAAACTCGGATGCAATAGCAAGAATTGAGTTGGTTTCTGATATTTTACCAAAACCATTGAAGTATACAATTGTAAATACATTCGCTCACGACACGGCTTCATTTACGGAAGGATTTGAATTTCATAAAGACACATTATATGAAAGTACAGGTCTAAATGGTAAATCTTTTTTAAGAAAATATGATTATAAAACAGGAAAAGTGTTTAAACATGTCGATTTAGATTCAAAATATTTTGGAGAAGGAATTACTTTCATTAATAATAAAATGTACCAATTAACTTGGCAATCGAAAGTAGGTTTTATTTATAATGAAAACACGTTGAAATTAGAAAAAACTTTCGCTTTCGACAAAGATATTGAAGGTTGGGGAATGACAAATGATGGAAAATACATTTATCAATCTGACGGAACAGAGAAAATTTGGAAAATGGATCCCAACACTCAAAAAATGATTGATCATATCAATGTTTATTCGGCGGATTCTAAAATAAAATCAGTTAATGAATTAGAATATATTAATGGGAAATTCTATGTGAATGTTTGGCAAAAAGACGCCATTGCAGTTGTGAATCCAGCTAATGGTGCTGTTGAAGGAATTTTGGATATGTCAGGATTGAGAAAATTAAGTAATGCAAAACCTGAAAATGTTTTAAACGGAATTGCCTACAATCCAAAAACTAAAACCATTTTTGTTACTGGAAAAAACTGGGATAAAATGTTCGAAATCAAGGTTTCGGAATAATTTCAAAAATCGCAAATTCACAAATTATAAATCTAAAGTAAAAATTATAATTTGCGGATTTTCGGTATTTTTTTTTTAATCAAAATACTTTCACGTCAAATGAAAACGCTAATCATCAACATCAAGGAATTACTTCAAGTGCGGGAAAATTGTGTTTTGAAAGTTTCTGGTGCCGAAATGGCGGTTTTACCAACAATCAAAAATGCGTATTTGGTTATTCAAAACGGACTTATTTCCGATTTTGGTTCGATGGAAGATTTACCCGAAGAACTCAATCCCGAAAAATGTATTGATGTTGATGGAAAAATAATTTTGCCCGCTTGGTGCGACAGTCATACACATATTGTATATGCCGGCAATCGAGAACAAGAATTTGTAGATCGCATCAATGGAATGACTTATGAAGAAATTGCTAATCGTGGTGGTGGGATTTTAAATTCAGCCACCAAGTTGAACGAAACTTCCGAAGAAGAAATTTATAACCAATCGAAAGTACGATTAGAAGAAATAATGCGCTTGGGAACTGGTGCTGTCGAAATAAAATCAGGCTATGGACTTACGGTTGAAGGCGAACTTAAAATACTTCGTATAATCAAGCGATTGTCAAATGAATATCCAATAACAATAAAAACAACTTTTCTTGGTGCACACGCCATTCCAAAGGAATTTGCAGCGAATCGAAAAGCCTATATTGATTTGATTATAGACGAAATGCTTCCTGAAATCGCCAAAAATAATCTGGCCGATTTTATCGATGTTTTTTGCGAAACGGGTTATTTTACCGTTGCTGAAACTGAACAAATTATAGAAGCGGGAATAAAATTTGGTTTAAAACCTAAAATTCACGTGAATCAGTTCAATTCGATTGGAGGAATTCAAGCTGCAGTTAAACACAACGCACTTTCGGTAGATCATTTAGAAATTATGAAACCCGAAGATATTGAAGTTTTGAAAAATTCCGAAACGATGCCAGTTGCTTTGCCTTCGTGTTCCTATTTCCTTGGGATTCCTTATACACCAGCACGCGAAATGATTACAAAAGGTTTACCAATTGCACTTGCAACCGACTTTAATCCAGGTTCAACTCCATCAGGAAATATGAATTTTGTAGTTTCAACAGCTTGCATAAAAATGAAAATGACTCCCGAAGAAGCCATAAATGCTGCAACAATAAATGGTGCTTATGCGATGGGAATTTCCGAAACCCACGGAAGTATTACCATTGGCAAAAAAGCCAACCTAATTATAACAAAAACCATTTCTTCCTATTACCAACTTCCTTATGCTTTTGGCAGTAATTTAATAGAATCTGTTATAATTGAAGGTAACTTTATTGCATAAAAAAAGAGGAACAATTTGCTCCTCTTTTTCTATATTAAACATTTACTCTTTTATTTTAAAGTGAAACTAGTTTTAGAAACCAATTCATCTTTGTCAAAAACATTTACAAAATAAGTTCCTTTTGCAAAATCTTTACCCGGCAAATCTTGTGAAACTTGAACTGTTTTATTTTCATACTTCACATTAGTTATAAAGCTATAAACCAAAGATTTATCTCCAAAATTTACAGTTTGCTTATCTCCAATAACACTAGCTTTACTATCGATTATTTGCACATAATAGGATTTGTCGCCCGATTTTGCAATTTGGTTTTCAGCAATTGTAAAACTAATTTTAAGCATATTTACTCTTCCTGCTTTTTCAGTTTCAATTTGTTTTCCTGAACTTCTTACTTTATAAGCAGAAGCTTTCATATCTAAAACAGTTAATTTTGATCCTTTTTCAACAGTTTTTGAAAGTTCATCATTTTGACCCGCTAATACTTCATTATTTTTTTTAGATTCTCCAAGAACAACAACGGTACTATCTCGTTGAGTAGTTAATTTTGTGTTTTGCTTTTTCAAACCTTCATTTTCAGTCATCAAAACTTTCATATCTCCCTGTAATTTAACAAATTGAGTTTTGAATTTTGACATTGAAGCTACATCACCTTTAGATTTTTTGACTTCTTCAATTAAATTAACCACTTTATCTCTTTCTTTTTTCAATTCATCAGACATAGAGGTGTTTTCTGCAATAGCTGCATCATAAGTTGTTTTGAGTTCTTGCAAGTTTTTTACCACTGAATCTTTTTCGGAAACGGTTTTTGTTAACTCTGTTTGAACTGATTTTGCATCAGTCGTCACTTTGAAAATATAACCTAAACTTCCTATTAATAGTGCCGTTAATACCGCAATAACTACCTTTAAACTTGAACTTGACTTGTTTTGTTGATCTTCCATAATTTTTTTTAAAACAAATTTAATAAAATATATTTAATCAAATAACGTTTTCGCAACAATTATATTATATTTGAGCATTAAATATTCTATGGAAAAACTTATCCCATTTTCAAGCAATGACCTTGCAAAGGTTACTAATCACAGGAGTGGTGAAATAAAATTTGGAGAAAAAATGCTAACTATTCCGAAAGGAACTGACTCATTATTATTCCTAAAAAATTGTGATGCAAAATATGTATTGTTTGGTATTCCAGAGGACATTGGAGTTAGAGCAAATTTTGGTAGACCTGGAGCAGCATCGGCTTGGGATAGCGCCATAAAAAGTATTGCCAATATTCAACATAATCGTTTTTGCAAAGGATATCAATTACTTGTTTTAGGACAATTAGATGTTTGTCAAGAAATGAAAGAGGTAGAAAATTTGAATTTTCACGATGCTGATGATAGATCAAAATTAAGCAAACTGGTAGAAAAAATAGATAAAGAGGTTTCTCATATTATTTTTAATATTGTAAAATCAGGAAAAACCCCGATTATCATTGGTGGTGGGCATAATAATTCTTATGGTAATATAAAAGGTACGGCTCTTTCCAAAGGAAAACCAATAAATGCAATCAATTTTGATGCTCATTCTGATTTTAGGATTTTAGAAGGACGCCACAGCGGAAACGGTTTTTCATATGCCTATGAGGAAGGTTTTTTGAAAAAATATTTTATTTTTGGTTTACATGAAAATTATACTTCGAAAAGTGTATTGGATATTATCAAAAAAATTGAAGATCGAGTTCGTTATAATACCTACGATAGCATTAAAATCAGAAAAGAAAAAGAATTTAATCAAGAATTGGTTCAAGCAATTGAATTTATACAAAATGATTATTACGGAATAGAAATTGATCTTGATGCAATCCCGAATATTGCCAGTAGCGCCATGACTTTGAGCGGTTTTTCTATTGAAGAGTTAAGACAATTTGTTTCCTATTTTGGCAAAAACAAAAACGCTTCTTATTTGCATATTTGCGAAGGAGCGCCTGACTTGGGTGAAGAAAAAAATAATCATTTAATTGGGAAACTTATAGGCTATTTAGTAACCGATTTTATAAAATCGAATTCCAATATAATTCCATAAACTAAATACTAAAAGTATATTTTTATTCTTCAAAAATAATAAACCTATCTTTGTGCAACTATATCTGTAATTATTACAAGATATTTAATACAAAAATTTATGTTATTCGAAGATTTATCACTTTCAAAAAGTATACAAAGAGCCGTATTTGAAGAAGGCTACATAAGCCCTACTCCTATTCAAGAACAATCCATTCCACTAGTTTTAGCAGGTCGCGATTTAATAGGTTGTGCTCAAACAGGAACAGGAAAAACGGCTGCATTTGCTATTCCAATCATTCATCAATTACACCGAATTGTTGGTTCATCAAAAAAAGCCAAAGTAATTCGGGCACTAATTGTTACACCAACTCGAGAATTAGCCGTTCAAATTGGCCAAAGTTTTGACACTTATGGCAAGTATACTAATTTGACACAATTGACAATTTTTGGTGGAGTATCTCAAAATCCGCAAGTAGATGCACTCCAAAAAGGAATCGATGTTCTTGTGGCAACACCGGGAAGATTACTCGATTTGCACAAACAAGGTTTTATAGATTTAGATAATTTACATACTTTAGTCCTTGATGAAGCAGATCAAATGCTCGACATGGGATTTATAAATGATGTAAAAAAGATTGTAAAGCTTACGCCAAAAAACAGACAAACGTTATTATTTTCGGCAACAATGCCAATTGTGATTCGGGAATTAGCCGAAATGTTCTTGACAGATCCTGCCAAAGTGGAAGTTTCTCCAGTATCATCTACTGCCGAAAATGTAGAACAACGTGTTTATTTTGTAGAAAAAGGCGAAAAGAGAAACTTGCTTTACCATTTAATCAAAAATGAAAATTTATCGGATGTTTTGGTTTTTTCAAGAACCAAACACGGAGCAGATAATGTGGTAAAAGCTTTGCGCAAAAACAATATTGCTGCCGAAGCCATTCACGGAGATAAATCACAAAATGCGAGACAACGTGTTTTAGATGCTTTCAAAAATAAAGAAGTTGGAGTATTAGTAGCCACTGATATTGCTGCTCGTGGAATTGATATTGACCAATTGCCGTTTGTAATTAATTTTGATTTGCCTAATATTCCAGAAACCTACGTACATCGAATTGGTAGAACCGGTCGCGCTGGAAACGATGGAGTTGCAATTTCATTTTGTGGTAAAGATGAACATCAATATTGGAAAGACATTCAAAAATTAATCAAAGTCGATGTAAAAATCGTAAGCGATCATCCTTATCCTTGGCACTCTGGTAATCCTGAAACTGCACCGGGTACAAGTCAACAAAAAAACTCAAACCGAAGCGGTGGTGCTCATAAATCACGTAAATCTGACGCTTCAAAACAAAATAAAAAACGCTGGTATTAACCAGCGTTTCTTGCTTTATTTATTTGGTCATTGATTACTTGAAATAATTTTACGGGTTCAAAAGGTTTTATGATAATATCATTCATTCCTGCAGAAATAGCTTCTTCGGTTATTTCATCCTTTGCAAAAGCTGTTAAAGCTATAACTGGAGTTTGAATTCCTTTGAGACGAATTTTCCTTGTCGTCTCAAAACCATTCATCTTAGGCATGTTTATGTCCATCAAAACTACATCAAAATTCTCCTTATTTAATATTTCTAAAGCTTGAAATCCATCATCTACAAGGACGCAACTACAATTATTATTTAGAATTATTTTTTTGGTAACCGTTTGATTAATCTTATTATCTTCAACTACTAAAATCTTAAATATCTGGCTTGAACTCAAATCAACATTAATATTATTGATTATTTCATTGGTTTTGTATGGATCGTATTCAAATGCTATCGTAAATTTAAATGTTGTTCCTTCTCCAATTTTACTATCAAGTGAAATTTCGCTTTTGAATAGTTCCAATAATCGTTTTACTATTGCTAAACCTAATCCTGTACCTTGATAATCATTTTCTTTTTTGCCAACTTGAACAAATTTTTCAAAAATTTTATCCTGATCTGTAGAAGCAATTCCAATACCATTATCCTTGATTTTGAAATCAATAAAATGAGATTCATCCTCAACTTTTAACAAATTAGCAGTAATTATTACTTCTCCATTTTTTGTAAATTTCAATGCATTACTTACTAAATTCATCAAAATTTGTGAAAGTCTTAATTTATCACCAATCAGAAATTCAGGTATTTTGGGATCAATTATGACTTTTATTTTATTATTATTATTTTGTGCGATGAAGGAAAGTGAATTTTTTATTGAATTAATTTCATCTGAAACATTAAACGTTAAATTTTCAAGCACAATTCTGTTTTCTTCAATTTTGTTAATGTGAAGAATATCATTTACCAGTGACAATAAATATCTTGCCGAAAATTTAAGCGAACTCAAATGTGGACTACCTATCAATTCTTTATGTTCGTCTAAAAGCATATTCGTAATCCCAATAACACCATACAAAGGGGTTCTTAATTCATGACTTATTGTAGATACAAATTGGGTTTTTAGTTGTGATGCTTCTTCTGCTTTTTCTTTAGAAATTTGCAGTTTTTCATTAGCAATTATAAGTTCTTTATTAACCTTTTTCTTGAAGTTGTTGTTCTTGTATAACGAATAAAAAAGCAGTAATAAAACAAGCAAACCAATGATAAAGAGAGCTAAAATAATTTTTGATTGTTTTAAACTTCGGGCTTGCAAATTTTTCTCCAGTTCAATTTTATCAATCGTTCTTTTATATTCGTCTAATTCAAGATTAATTCCTACTACATTTGCCTTTTTAAGTTTTTCTTGATTATAGAGTTCCTCGGTGATTTTATTATATAGAGACAAGTTTTCATAAGCATTTTTATAATCTCCCTTTTTAAATAAGAACTTAGAATATTCTTGGTGTGTATAAGACAAATTTTCCTTATCCTTTACTTTATTGCCTAATTGAATTGCATTTAAGAAATAAGAATTTGCTTTTTCATTTTCTCCTGCATATCCAAAATACATTCCGTTGAGCATGTTCAAAGGGACAATAGTAGATGCAACTTCTTTACCAAATTTCGGGTAATATTTATTAATAAATTCAAGATAAGGAAAGCCTTCTTTAAATTTTCCAATATCAAAATAAGCCCAAGCAATATTTAGTTTAGTGAGAACAATACTAATTGAATCTGCTTTTTTAGTACTGTACTCTAATGATTTTTTGTAGTAATTGATTCCAGTTTTTATTTGTTTTTTGTTAAAACAATATATGTTACCTAAATTATTATTTATTCTATTTTTTAATTTGTCATTAGCAATTTTATCTGCATATGTTAAGCCTTTATTATAGTAAAAAATTGCTTTGTCATTTTCGGATAACTCATAATAATTCAATGCGATACAATTATAAGAAATCGCAATGAGAGAATCATTTTCAATTGTAATAGCATTATGTAAAGCTATTCTTGCTATCATTAAAGATTTTTCAAAATTAGCAGCTTTTCTATATTCGGAAGATTGATTTGTTAATTTTGTTATTTCTTCTTTTGAAAGTATTTTAGTTTGTGCAAATAGATTATTACTGATTGGGTTCAGTAGTAATAATAAAAATACAAAAATTCGAATATGAAACATAAGTAGTTAATGGGAAACCAAATATACAGTAATAATTTATAAAAATGAATAGTTTATTAGTATAAAATTAGTAAAATATACTGTGATAATACCTTAAAAATAATTCTTATAAATAAGCAATGTTCTATATAAATAAAAAATACCTGTTCAAGTTAATAAACAGGTCAACTATATTTACTAAATAACTTTTATTTATTCTTTTAAAACGGGTGTTTCTTCACCTTCCCATTTTCCCACTACCGATGTAGCCAAGGCATTTCCTAATACATTAGTAGCACTACGAAACATATCACAAAAATGGTCAATTGGAAGAATTAATGCAATTCCTTCGATTGGAATTTTAAACATGCCACAGGTGGCGGCAACAACAACTAAACTTGCTCTGGGAACGCCTGCAATTCCTTTACTGGTTAGCATCAAGACCAAGAGCATCGTCATTTGAGTTCCTAAATCGAGGTGAACTCCATAAGCTTGAGCGATAAATAAACTGGCAAAAGTCATATACATCATACTTCCATCTAAATTGAAAGAATAACCCAATGGTAGCATAAAAGAAACAATTTTATCTTTGATGCCAAAACGTTCTAATTCTTCGGTAAGTTTAGGAAAAACGGCTTCGCTACTTGTAGTTCCAAAAGCAATAATTACTGGACCAATAATATGGTTCAACAATGTTTTCATTCTTTTTCCTAAGAAAACAAAACCAACAGCAATAAGAAAAATCCATAATGAACCAATTCCTACCAAAAATGAACTAAAGAATTTTACGTAAGTGATAAGCAAATCATTTAGGTTTTTTATGGCAAAAACACCTGCAATCGCTCCGAAAACGCCAAGTGGAGCAAACTTCATTACATAATTTACCATTTTCAGAATAATGTGCGAAGTTTTGTCTAAAGCATTCACAACTGGTTTCGCAAAACTTCCAACCGAAGCAGCTGCTAATCCAAAGAATATAGAGAAAATTACAATTTGCAATATTTCATTATTTGCCATTGCTTCAAAAATACTTTTCGGAATAATATGTTCAATAAAATTTTGTGCTGAAAAACCTTTTGTATTTCCTGTAACTTCGGCAGCAACGGATAAATCAACATTAGATAAATTTAATCCAACTCCTGGTTGCAAAATATTCACCCAAAAAAGTCCTATTAATAACGAAATAAAGGATGCCGAAAAAAACCATCCTAATGCCTTTCCCCCTATTCGACCAACGGTTTTGATATCCCCTAATTTTGCAATTCCAACTACTAATGTTGTAAATACTAATGGCGCAATTATCATTTGAACTAAACGAATGAAAACGGTTGCCAATATTTTGATGTTATCACTAAATTTTATTGCGAATTCAACATCATAATTATCATGAATAAATATCCCTAAGCCCGCACCTAGGAACATGGCAATAAGAATTTGAACCGTAAGATTCCCTAATAATGATGATTTTTTGGTTTCGTTATGGTTCATGTCAATTTATTTTTAGCCCAGATAGAAGGGAAAATCCTTTTTGCGAACTTGCTTCCGCCGTTCACAAAAAAATTACTTCACTATGCTTTTATTTTTATAGGAGTTCAGTGAATTTCATTTGGAATGATAGCTGGAAATAGCTCCTAAATAGTACGAGAATAAGTTTTATTTATCAAGTAAAAATCGGCAAGAACTATAGCGGCCATGGCTTCAACGATAGGAACAGCGCGTGGTACAACGCAAGGATCGTGACGACCTTTTCCTGTCATTTCGGTTATATTGCCTTTATTATCTAATGATTCTTGTTTTTGCATTATCGTTGCCACAGGCTTAAAAGCTACGCGGAAATAAATATCCATTCCGTTGCTTATTCCGCCTTGAATACCGCCCGAAAGATTCGTTTTAGTCGTTCCGTCAGGGTTGTATAAATCATTATGTTCGCTTCCTTTCATTTTTGCTCCACAAAAACCGCTTCCAAATTCGAAACCTTTTACGGCATTTATAGAAAGCATTGCTTTGCCCAGTTCGGCGTGTAATTTATCGAAAACAGGTTCTCCTAAACCTATCGGAACATTCTGGATTACACAAGTTACGGTTCCGCCCACGGTGTCACCTTGTTTTTTTATAAGTTTGATATATTCTTCCATTTTAGCGGCAGATTCTTCATCAGGACAACGAACAGGATTATTTTCTGTTTTTGAAAAGTCTAAATCTTGGTATGGCTTTTCTAAAAAAATAGGTCCTACAGAGGAAACGTAAGCATTAATTTTTATTTCGGGTAACATTTGTTTTGCAACGGCACCAGCCACTACTCTACTGGCAGTTTCGCGAGCTGAACTCCTACCGCCACCGCGATAATCACGTACGCCATATTTTTTTTCATAGACATAATCAGCATGACTTGGTCTGTAATTATCTTTTATATGGGAGTAATCATCCGATTTTTGATTGGTATTTGGAATGATAAAACCGATTGGTGTTCCTGTAGTTTTTCCTTCGAAAATCCCAGAAAGAAATTGTACGTCATCGGGTTCTTTACGTTGAGTAACTATTGCGGATTGTCCTGGTTTTCTTCGAGACATTTCTAGTTGAATTGCTTCTAAATCTAAAGTGATTCCGGAAGGACAACCGTCAATTATTCCGCCTAAAGCTTCTCCGTGCGATTCTCCAAAAGTTGTTATTCTAAATAGTGTTCCGTAGCTATTTCCTGCCATTATAATTAGTTTTTAACAAAAGTACTATTTTAGTTTAAAGTTTAAAAGTTTAAAGTACGAAGTTTTGAAAAGCTATTCCAAAAATCATCAATATTATCCTAGATTGAACATAATTATTATGAAACTTTTTTCTAATATCATATAATTTTTTTGATTTATGTTAGTTATATCTTTGTAGAAAACTAATACTTACTTATGAAAAAAATCATTTTATCGGCTATAATGTTAATTGGATTAGCATTTACCACACAGGCGCAAGACGTTTCGAATAACGCATTAGGATTACGATTAGGAGACAATTCTGGTTTTGGAGGCGAAATTTCGTATCAAAAAGGATTGTCAAAAAACAACCGTCTAGAATTAGATTTAGGATGGAGAGACAGAACTAATTATAATGTTAATGGTTATAACGACAATGCCATAAAACTTGCTGGTTTATACCAATGGGTTTGGAATATTGACGGAGATTTCAACTGGTATGCAGGTGTTGGTGGCGGTTTAGGTAGTTATAGTAGCAAATATAATGGCATTGATAAAAGTGGCGCTTTTGTATTTGTCGCTGGAGATATAGGAATTGAATATGGTTTTAGAGAAATTCCATTATTAATTTCTTTGGATTTAAGACCTGAAATTGGCGGTAGCGGTTATTATAGCAATAGCTATGGTTCGGATATTGCTTTAGGTTTGCGATACAAATTCTAATTTTTAACTTTAGCAAAAAGCCTCATTTTCCTATGAAAAATGAGGCTTTTTTTATTTAATAATAATTTCTTTTTTAGAATTTACTTTGACAATACAATACGGATAAGTAAAAACCTGACTTACAGTTGAATGCGATTTTGGAGAAGTTTCTTTTACGGTGATAATTATGTTTTTATCTGTTTCTAAAATACTTTCAATACCAATTTTGCAACCTGCAGTTGCTTTTTCACCCATATTCAAAACAATAAAATTGGAAGTTTGAATATCATTTGAACTTATTTTATTTTTTAATTTGGCGTCATTTTGCAACATTTTAATTTCATTTGGTTCTGTGAGAATTTCAAAAAATCGAATGTTGGCACCTCCATCATTTTGCTGAGTCAAAATTTCGAATAACGGCTTATTTGCTGAATTCTTAACCGATGTAGCACAAGAAAACAAAATTAAAGTCAAAAACAAAATACTAATTTTTTTCATATTAATTTATTTATTGCTTTTTCATACAGCGCTTCATATTGAGGCAAAATATTTTTGATGTCGAATTGTTTTGCAACAGACAAAGCATTTTTCTTGAACTCCGCTAAAACTGCATCATCTTCAAGAATTTTAATTGCATTCTCGGCCATTTCTTTGATTTTTCCAACATCACTTAAATAACCCGAAATTCCATTAAAATTTACTTCGGGTAAACCTCCTGAATTACTAGAAATTACAGGAACTGACCAAGCCATAGCTTCTAAGGCAGCAAGACCAAAACTTTCGGTTTCAGATGGTAAAAGGAACAAATCGGTGTAACTTAATATTTTATCGATTTCATTACTGTTTCCGAAGAAAATTACCTTGTCTTGAATACCTAATTCTTGGCATAAATATTCAGCTTTTTCTTTTTCGGGTCCATCGCCAACCATCATTAATTTGGCAGGGATTTGTTTCTGAATTTTATTAAATATTTTTATAACATCTGGAATTCTTTTTACTTTCCTGAAATTACTAATATGAGTTATTATCCTTTCATTATTTGTAGCCATAACTGATCGACGGCAAGAAATACTTGGATCAATTGTGTTTTTATCCAATTCTATAAAATTTGGAATAACCTGAATTTCATTTTTTATATTGAATAATTTAAGTGTGTCGTCTTTTAAGCTTTGGGAAACCGAAGTCACAAAATCAGATTTATTGATACTGAATGTTACCGCTGGTTTATAGAACGGATGATTACCCACCAAGGTAATATCTGTTCCGTGAAGTGTTGTTATCATTGGGATATTTATTCCTTCATCTGCCAGCATTTGCTTGGCCATATAACCTGCATAAGCGTGCGGAATTGCATAATGTACATGAAGCAATTCTATTTTGTACAACTTTACCATATCGACCAATTTACTTGACAAAGCCAATTCATAAGGTTGAAAATGAAACAAAGGATATTCAGGAACATTAACTTCATGATAATGAACGTTTGGGTTCAATAAAGCCAAACGAACAGGCTGACTATAGGTAATAAAATGGATTTCGTGTCCTCGACGTGCTAACTCAAGTCCTAATTCTGTTGCGACAACTCCACTTCCTCCAAATGTTGGATAACAAACAATTGCTATTTTCATGTATATTTTTTAATGAGACGAATTTAGGTAAAAATGTGTTTGATTAAAATTGAAATTAACAATTATCATTACATTCAGCAATTTCAACCTGAAAAGTAGTATGATGAATATTTAAATGTTGCAAATCATGTTGCAATTTATGTTTGACTTTTTCAAATTGAAACAAATCATTTTCTTCCAAAATAAAATGAGCCGTAAGTGCATTTTCGGTAGTACTTATAGCCCAAACATGCAAATGGTGCATCGATTTTATAGTTTCATTTTTTAAAATTACACTATTAATTTTCTCAATATCTACATTTTCAGGAACTCCGTCCAAGGAAAGTCTCAAACTATCTTTCAATAAGCTCCAAGTACTTACTATAATTACCAAACAAATAATAATACTCAATAATGGATCTATCCAATACAAATGAGTATAAAAAATCAGTATTCCGCCAACTACTAATCCCAATGAAACCAAAGCATCGGCAGCTAAATGCAAAAAAGCACTTTTGACATTAATGTCTTTGTCTTTTTCTCTGAAAAACATAAAAGCAGAAATACCATTTATAAAAATACCAATTGCTGCAATAATAGCAATTATTTTCCCTGGTATAGGTTGAGGATTTTGAAATCTAAAAAAGGCTTCAAAACCAATAGCTCCTATAGAAATAAGTAAAACAACAGCATTTAATAATGATATTAAAATTGACGCTTTTTTATAGCCATACGTATATTTTGCGGTAGCCTTTGACTTAGCCAATTGAAAAGCAACCATGGCTAATGCCAATCCTGCTACATCCAAAAAATTATGTCCTGCATCCGAAAGTAATGATAACGAATTTATTTTCAGTCCAATAACTATTTGAATAAAAACATAAGTCAAATTTAAAACTATCCCAACTATAAAAGCTTTCGTGATAGCTTTGATTTCGGGAGCATGGTGATGATGAGCGTGTGAATGATTATGATCGTGTGCCATTTTTTTATAATAATGTTCCTTTTAATAATATAGCTGCAATTGTAAAATAAATTATCAAGCCCGTTACATCTACTAATGTTGCCACTAATGGAGCCGATGAAGTAGCTGGATCTAATTTGAATTTTTTTAAAACCATTGGAATCATTGATCCGCTTAAAGTTCCCCACATTACAATTCCTATTAAGGAGAAGAAGATTGTTAACGCCAATAAAAACCAATGAATTCCATAATCGTATAAATGCAGATTTTGCCATACTGCAATACGTATAAAACCTATTGTTCCCAGAATAAATCCTAATGTTAATCCTGATAAAATTTCTCTTCGCATTACAAACCACCAATCTTTAACTGTTAATTCTCTTAATGCCATTGCACGTATAATTAACGTTGCTGCTTGCGATCCGCTATTGCCACCACTAGAAATAATAAGTGGTACAAATAAAGCTAAAACAACTGCTTTTGAAATTTCGACATCAAAATACCCCATTGCTGTAGCGGTAAGCATTTCGCCAACAAAAAGGACGATTAACCAAGTGGCTCTTTTTTTTATAAGTGCAAAAAAACTGGTATTTACATACGGATAATCTAAGCCTTCAACACCACCAAAATTTTGAATTTCTTTAGTATTCATTGCTTCCGCAACATCCATGACATCATCTATTGTGAGTACACCCATTAGTATATTTTCGCTGTTTACAACGGGTAAAACTACTCTGTCAAATTCTTTGAACTTATGTAATGCGTCTTCCTTAGTATCTGTTATTTTAAGTGATGTACAATAACCGTCTAAAATTGAACTTACTTTTTTGCTTGGATCTGTCAAAACAAATCTTCTAACAGGAATGTCATCTATCAATTTTCCGTAGTTATCAACAATATAAATAACGTTGGCAGCTTCAGAATCTTTATGATTTTCTCTTAAATGCTTATTTGCTTCTGCAATTGTAAAATCAGGACTTATAGTAGCAAAATCAGTATTAATTAATCGGGCAACACTATTAGCTGGATAGCCCAAAATAGTATGAACAGACTCTTTATTTTCAGTATTCAAAAATTCTAAATTATGAGATCTTTCGACTCCACTTGAGGCTGAAAAAAATGTAATTCTATCATCCGAACTTAATTCGTTCAAAATTTGGGAAGCCTTAATTATAGTAATCGATTTGATAATGTATTTTTGCAATGGCATATTCAAATACGAAAACACTTTTATTTGTGTAGCATTTGATAATGATTCAAATCCTTTTAAAGCATCTTTTTTTGATACGTTTTCTAGCATTATAGCCACTTCCGACGGATGAACAGCTTTACCACTATTTGAAAAATGCAATAAACTTTTAAAATCACCCACAAGCATTTTCTTCTTAATTTCTTTTAGATCCATATTTTTTTTAATGACAATTTTTTATAGCAATCTTTTGATAATTTTATTTTACAATAGCTTCCTGAATTACTCTTTGAATATCTTCCCGAATATTTTCTTTTGATAATACATTTACTGGATTTCCTGAAAAAGTTCTATTTGACAAAAATACATATACAATTTCGGTTTCGGGATCTACCCAAGCCATAATTCCAGTAAAACCAGTATGCCCAAAGCTTTCTTTAGATACACAATCACAAGTGGGACCATGTTCATGCAATAATTGTGGTTTATCAAAACCCAAACCACGACGATTTCCTTCTGAACAAAAATAGCACGTATTGAAAGCATCAAATGTTTTTTCGGAAAAATATTGATGATTCCCATAATTCCCTTTTTGAAGATAAAGTTGCATCATTTTGGCAACATCCATAGCATTGGAAAAAACTCCTGCGTGACCGGAAACACCACCTTCTAATGAAGCCGACAAATCGTTAACATAGCCTTGCAGCATTTGATGACGGAAATAAGTATCATTTTCCGTTGGAGGAATCCTATTTTTATCAAACGTATTCAATGGATTAAAGGTAGAATTATTCATTCCCATTGAATGATAGAAATTATCTTGAATTAAGACATCCAATGTTTTACCCGCTGCTTTTTCTAAATATTCCTTAAGAATCATAAAAGTAAGATCACTGTATTTATATTCTTTTTTAAGTGATAATTTACTATCAATAATCATTTTCATTATGGTGTCATTGAAATCATTTCTAATAAAAAGACTATCTCCTACTTGTTTAGAAAACGAAGAGTCGGGCAATTTTCTAAAATAGTTGTAAGATAGAGCATTTGATTTGTCCAATGTTGCTTTATAAAATGGAATCCCAGCTACAAGTCCTGCATAATGAGATAATAATTCCTTGAAATGAATATTTTTTTTATCTGAATCATTAAAATTAGGCAACATTGTTCCTAAAGTTGTTTCCAAATTAATTTTATTCTGATCGTATAACTGCATGATATTTGGCAAAGTAGCTAGGATTTTAGTCACAGAAGCTACATCATACAAATCAGAATTTATAACTTTTACCGTATTTTCATACGTATGAAATCCATACGATTTTTGGTAAATAACTTTCCCTTTTCGAGCGACAAGAACTTGAATTCCAGGTGTCATTTTACCATCAATGGCCTTTTTGGCGAAAGCATCAATTTTAGATAAAATTACTGGATTCATTCCCACATTTTCAGGTGAAGTAAATCCTAAACGATTCAGTTTTTGGGTCGATAAACCATCGTTTACCTTAAAATTTGAATTTATGGAAACCGGAAGTTTTCCTTTTGCTTCAATGGCTCCAAAAATAAGTTCGGCAGAAACAACCTGAGCAACATCAGAGTTTTGATACGATTCTACTAATCCGGCAATATCCCCAAAATTGGCAATTTGCATCAACGAATAAGGTTTTGCCAAAACATCAAGAATTACCTTGTTGTTTTTGGCAATTTCTTGCAACCAAAATAGTTCAGCAAAAGTGAAATCTTGTTTTGCCCATGCTTTATCCGATTTATGAAAACCAATAATAACAGTGTCAAATTTTTTCAATTTCACATTTAAACTGTCAATGTTTTTACTTGAAACTTCGGTGATTTCAGTATATTTTTTCAGTGTCGAAACAAATGAACTATTATCGTCATCGCCTAATTTTACATAAGCAATCTTGCTGTTTTCTAAGTTTTTTATTGGAAGAATATCCTCTTTATTCTTTAAAACGGTAATCGCATTTTCGAATAATTGATATTGTAATGCCTCATTAGAAGTCGGATTCAAATCTTGATCTAAATTATTGATATCAATAGGTTTATATTTATTTAAACCGGCTTTAAATTTATAGTGCAAAATCTTTTTCACGGAATGCGCCAAACGTTCTTCAGTTATAATTTTATCATTATAGGCAGCACTAATTTTCTCAATTGCTATAGGAACATTTTGCGGAAAAAGTAAAATATCATTTCCTGCTTGAAAGGCTTTTAACTCAATATCTCCCGGTTTTGACGCAATAGTTGCAATTTCTCTGAAATTACTTACTCCTTTCATATTCAAGGCGTCAGTAAAAATTAAGCCCTCAAATTCCAATTCATTCTGAAGCAAATTAGTCACCACATTATATGAAAGTGATGTTGGATAATTAGGTCTAGGTTCTAAACTTGGCACTTCGAGATGTGCCACCATTACCGAAGCCAAGCCTTCATCAAACATACGTTTGTAAGGATACAATTCAACTACATCTATATGTTCACGCGGCAAAGTTACAAGCGGCAAAGAAGTATGAGAATCTGTTGAAGTATCTCCGTGACCCGGAAAATGTTTTCCAGTCGAAAAAACGCCTTGATTTTGAATTCCAGTCATTAAAGCAATCGCTTTATCGGCAACATTTACCTTGCTTTCGCCAAAAGAACGGCTTCCAATTATGGGGTTTTTAGGATTTGTATTGATGTCTAAAACGGGTGCAAAGTCAAAATGAACGCCCATGCGTTTGCTTTCTTTACCCATATTCACGCCCACTTTTTCTACCAATTTCAAATCCTGAATGGCACCAAGTGTCATATTCCAAGGATAATGATACGTAGAATCCAATCGCATACTTAAACCCCATTCAGCGTCGATACCTATGAATAAAGGAATTTTTGCTTTAGCCTGATAGCCATTTGTTAAATTAGCCTGACGAACTGGACCGCCTTGAAAGAAAATTAAACCACCAATTTTATTATCGGTGATTAGTTTATTTATTTCATTAACATGAGTAGAATCTCTGTTCGAATAAGCGGCAACCATAAAAAGTTGACCTACTTTTTCTTCTAAAGATAATTTGCCATAAATACTGTCTACCCAACGTGTTTCGGCATCAGAATCCTTGAAAAAAGTCTTTCTTTCGGATTTGATGTGAGGAATATAAATTACAGTATCTGTAATAATCGGTTTTACAAACGGCTGTGCTATTGTGTTTTTTTTACTTGCGCAATTGGTTACCAAAAGCACCAAAAGAAGGAGGAAACCAATTCTGGCAAGAAAAATTTTCATTGATGATTTTTTTTTAGAAAAAACGACTGTGCCAGCTGTCCATGGCTGGAACTTCCCAAGATTCATTGAATTCTTGAACATTATTTACCAAATTATTGAAAACGATTGTGTTTTCGGTAACGGCTTTTTCTTTTGCCATTTTTTTGAAATCAATCAAGGATTTGTGCGCAATATGTTCACCATTCTTGAAAGTAACATTCATTTTATCTAATAAATCAACGTTGTATTTTTGTTCCAATTTTTGAATAAATTGAACTGATTTATCAATCGAGCAACCTGTTGCAGCTTGAACATCTTGATTAACAGCAATGATTATGAATCGATTGTATTTTAATTGATATGAAGATTCGAGACCTACGCTATGAGCTTCCCAATTTTCGAGAAAGGATATTAGATCGGTTTCTATTTCAGAAAATTCTGCATCAGAAAATTTTCTATTGGATTGATAAATCCATATTTTGGATTCTTCGGGTAAATTTTCGAAAGGAATTAGCATTTTAATATGAATTATGAGTTATAAATTATAAGTTTTGGAATCGTAAATCAATACTTTTATTAGATTTACAAATCCTGTGCATTTGCAATTAATTCGGCGATATCAAACACTTTTATTTCGCCTTCTTTTTCTTTATTTTTAATTCCGTCCGTCATCATGGTATTGCAAAATGGACATCCGGCTGCAATAATATCCGGTTGGGTTTCTAAAGCATCTTCGGTTCTTTCTACATTTATTTCTTTATCGCCTGGTTCCGAATCTTTGAACATTTGGGCGCCACCCGCGCCACAGCATAATCCGTTGGCACGAGAACGTTTCATTTCGACCAATTCGGCGTCTAGTTTCTGAATTAAATCGCGTGGTGCTTGATAAATATTGTTAGCTCTTCCTAAATAACAAGGATCGTGAAAAGTAATTCTTTTTCCTTTGAATTGTCCGCCTTCAATGGTTAATCTTCCGTCGTCGAGCAAAGATTTCAAGAACTCGGTATGATGAAAAACTTCATATTTTCCGCCTAATTCCGGATATTCATTTTTCAAGGTATTGAAACAATGCGGACAAGCAGTAACTATTTTTTTGACTTCGTAGGCATTCAAAACTTCGATATTTGTCATTGCCTGCATTTGAAACAAAAACTCGTTTCCGGCTCTTTTTGCGGGATCGCCTGAACAACTTTCTTCGGTACCAAGAACCGCAAAGGAAACATTGGCACGATTTAGAATTCGGACAAATGCTTTTGTAATTTTCTTGGCTCTATCATCAAAACTTCCTGAACAACCTACCCAAAACAAAACTTCGGGTTGCTTGCCTTGAGCTAGCATTTCTGCCATTGTGGGTACTATTAAAATTTCTTGCATTTATTTTTGTTTAATCGGTTAATCGGTTAAACGTTTAACCGATTAACCGATTAAACTCTTAAACTTTTAAACTATATTTCATTTTTCCAATTTAATCGGTCTTGCTGGTTGTATTGCCATGGCGCGCCATTGTTTTCGATATTGGTCATCATAGCATTTATAGGCGTTGGCGCTGCACTTTGTTCCATTACTAAATAGCGTCGCATGTCAATAATTATTGAAAGCGGACTGATATTTACGGGACATTCCTCGACACAAGCGTTACATGATGTACAAGCCCAAAGTTCTTCGGGTGTGATGTAATCGTTTAATAATGATTTGTTATCTGGCATAAAAACACCTTTGTTGGCATCGATATTTTTGCCTACTTCTTCGATCCTATCTCTAGTTGCCATCATAATTTTACGAGGCGATAATTTTTTTCCGGTGATATTCGCAGGACATGCTGATGTGCATCGACCACATTCGGTACAAGTATAAGCATTCATCAATTGTACCCAATTTAAGTCTTGAATGTCACTTGCGCCAAATTTACTTGGAACAGCATTTTCGTTTGCAGGTGTTACTGCATAAGGATCGGCGTTGGGGTCCATCATTAATTTCACTTCATTGGTAACGGATTCTAAATTATTCAGTTGCCCTTTTGGATTCAAATCTGCAAAATAGGTATTGGGGAAAGCCAACAGAATATGAAGGTGTTTTGAAAAATATAAATAGTTCATAAAAATCAAAATACCGATAATATGCAACCACCAAAAAAATTCGTTTAAGAGCATTACTAACTCATTTGAAGTTCCATTAAATAAGGGTTCTATGAAATGACTAATAGGAAAACTACCTGCTTTTATGAAATGAGAAAATCCTCCTGGAATGTTTTGCAAATGCAAATCAGAAGCGTTCATTAATAGAAATAACGACATCAAAACAACTTCGAAATACAGAATATAATTGGCGTCTTTTTTTGGAGAACCAGCTAAATCTTTGTTAGCAAATCGTTTCAGTTTGATTATATTTCTTCTAGTCCAAAAAGTAAATACGGCTACCAAAACCAATAAAGCCAATATTTCGAAGGAACCAATAAGCACATTGTAGAAAGTTCCTAAAAAGGCGAAAACACGATGCGTTCCGAATAAACCATCAATAATGATTTCTAATAATTCTACATTTATGATGATAAAACCAACGTAAACTATGATGTGAAGGAATCCTGCAACAGGTCTTTTTACCATTTTTGACTGTCCGAGAGCAATCATTGCCATGTTCTTCCAACGAGCTTTAGAATTGTCTTTGCGATTTATGGCAGTACCAAGATTAATATTTCTTATGATTTTTTTGATATTGGAATAGAAATATCCAAAACCTAAAACCAGAATTATTGCAAATAAAACATTGTCTAAATAGCTCATAATTGCTAGTTTTTAACTTTTGAAACCGTATCTTTTACAGGTTCTACATAAGGCTTATTTTTCTTTCCAAAGAGAGAAACATTTACATAACGCGTTGGATAAAGTCGTACATCTTGCAACAATAATTCTAACTCTTTTGAAGTCTTGGCTAAATTATTATAGAGAGCTTCATCGTTCAACATTTTGCCCATTGTACCTTTCCCAGCTTGAAGATTAGCCATCATTTTATCGACATTGGCTAAAGTTTTCTCTAGGTTTTTGGCAGTTTTTCCTAAATTGGCTTTGCTCAAAGAATCCGAAATTTTAGAAAAATCACTTGATACTTTATTAAAATTGGAAACAACTCCTTTTATTTGAGTTTTATTTTCGTCTAAAAGTGTATTTACACTTCCAGAAGCTTTGTGAAACTGTTCGATAGTTTTACTTAATTCCGAAAGGCTCTTTTTTATATCTTCCTGTCCTTTTTTATCCAGAACATTATTGACTCCAGAAATTAGAACATCGGCATTTGCCATTAATTTTTCTAATTTTTCCTGAACAGGAACTAACTTTTCGCCTACAGAATCAGTTAATCCTAATTTTGTTTTTCCAAGAAGTTTTTGTCCATCTTCGGCAATAGATTTATCGCTAAAATTTGGAATTATAGCAATTTGTTTTCCTCCAATAAAACCTGGCTCATAAATACTTGCCGTGCTCGTTTTCGAAATTGGGAAATCAGTTTTTAGTTGCAATTCAACTAATAATTTTCCTGAGTTAGGATCTATTTTAATGCTGTTTACTTTTCCAATGGTTAAACCATTCAAAGTAACTGGAGCAGATTTGGGCAACCCCTCCACATTATCATATTCTACGTAGAAAGTTTTGTAATTGGCAAAAAGATCTCTTCCTTTTAGAAAACTATATCCCCAAATAAATAGTAAAATAGCCGAAATGACTAATATGGCAGTTTTTATTTCTCTTGTTAATTTCAAAATTTAAGTGTTTTGACAAATTTAATATAAAAAATTTAAACTTGTCGTTAATTAATTATTGAGAGCGTCTTGAACACTAATTTTTTCTCCGTTTTTAAATGCAATCAAATAAGCCGAAGAATAACCTTTTGACTTTGCTTCCTTCAACTGTTTTTTGGCTTCATCATAATCAGAAGTTCCTCCATAAATGTATTTATATATTTTATTATCAGACTCCATTGAAATATTTTTCAAGCCTTTAAAATTTCTAGGAGATAATTCCATCTTCTTTGGACTTGCAGATAATTGTACTTTATAAAAAATACCTTCAGATACTTTATTTTTATCTTCTTTTTTAGATACTGAATTATCTAATATCAATTTAGGCTTTGTTTGCGAAGCTGTGTCTTTTGCTGGTATTTCACTGATTTCTGAGTTATCACTACCAAAATATTCGGCTTTATAACTTAAAATAGCATTAGCAATTGCTCTTGCTCTTGCATTTTGTCCTTCGTCAGAATCTAAATTATTACCCTCGGTAGGATTAGAGACAAAACCGGTTTCAATTAAAACTCCAGGCATAACGGAAGCATCTAAAACCCATAGAGGCTCTTGCTTAACCCCCCTAGAATCTAACTTCTCATTTATAAAATTATCTTGAATTTTTGACGCAAAACTAATACTGTTTGCTAAATTATTTTCTTGCATTAATTTCAAACCTATCAATGTTTCTACATTGTTGGGGTCAAATCCTTTATAAGTTTGTTTATAATTATCTTCTAAAAAGATTACTGAGTTTTCCGTTTTGGAAACTTCAAAATTCATACCAGTTCTAGACATTCCCATTACATAAGTCTCGGTACCAGAAGCCGCAGGACTTCTATTGGCATTACAATGAATACAAACAAACAAACTGGCTTTTGCTTTATTTGCAATATTTGCTCTATCTTTTAATGTTACGAAAACATCCGTTTTTCTGGTATAAATAACCTTTATTGCAGGATTCTGTTCTAAAATTTTTCCGACTTTTAATGTTATTGCTAGTGCTATATTTTTTTCAACATGTCCATAATAATGAGCCCCAGCATCATGACCTCCATGACCAGCATCTAAAATAACCTTAAAAACATTTGACTGGCTAAAAGCAGTAAAAGATAATATTGTAAATAAAAAAGTGAACAGAACTTTATTTTTATGAAACATGTGTATAAAACTATTTATAATTATATTTAAAACTCTAAGGTTATAAATTTATTAATTGATTATTTTTGCCAAAAAATTATATGTAAGTTTGACACGTCAATAAACAAGCCAAATTTTTACAAAAATAGCATTAAAACCTTTGAATACAAACTTATTTAATATCGTTTTATTATCAATTTTCCTAACACTAGGATCTGCTAAACTATATTCGCAAGATATAACGAAAAAAACAACAGTTTTACCAGCCAAAAAACAAAAAGAAACTACCGGTATTATTGCTGATCCAGTCAATAAATCGAATCCAATTGCTAAAAATGAAACAGACACAATAAAGAAAGATACTATAAAAGTAAAAGCTTTTCTTGATGGCAAAGTAAAATATAGAGCTCAAAAATATGCCAAAATTGAGCAAAAGAAAAAACTCATTACTTTATATGACAAAGCCGAACTTTATTATCAAGATATTGAACTAAAGTCGGGTGTTATTGTTATGGATTACGAAAAAAACGAAGTTTATGCCGGAAGAATTAAAGATTCTACAGGAGCTTATACCCAATATCCAAATTTTAAACAAGGATCAAATGTAATTCAACCTGATTCTATTCGGTTTAATTTCAAGACAAAAAAAGCTTTAATTTGGAATTCTAGAACTGAACAAGGTGAATTTAAAGTAAAAGCTGCTATTACTAAAAAAGAAAATGATTCCGTTTATTTCTTAAAAGGCGCACGATTTACTACCTCTAAAGATGTAGATAATCCTGAATATTATTTTCAAACGAATAAAGTAAAATTCATTCCCGGCAAAAAAGTAGTTACAGGCTTGACTAATATGGTAATTGCTAACGTGCCTACTCCTATTGCATTACCTTTTGCTTTTTTTCCTATGGGGAAAGAAACCAGTATTTCGGGAGTAATATTACCAAGCTACAATGATTCAAATACCAGAGGATTTTCACTTCAAAATGGGGGATACTATTTTGCTTTAAGTGACAATTATGATCTAACTGCTTCAGGCGATTATTACACCAATGGAAGTTATGCAATGCGATTTCAATCTAATTATGCCGAACGATATAATTATAGAGGTAATGTTAATATACGATTCGAAAATTTGATAAATAGCGAAAGAGGTTATCCTGATTATTCGAAGCAAAATATATACAATATACAATGGTCGCATTCGCGGGATGCAAAATCAAACCCTAATTCAAGTTTTTCTGCTTCTGTAAATCTTGGAAGTAGTAAGTACTATAAACAATCTATAAATCAATCAAATATAGGATCTAACTTAAACAACACTTTAAGTTCTTCTGTTTCCTATAGTACAACTTTTAGTGGTATTCCACAAGCGAGATTATCTTTGACAGCCACACATTCTCAAAATACTCAGACTTCAGTAATAGATATGACTTTGCCAAATGTGCAATTCAGCGTTGACCGAATTTATCCTTTCGTCGGGAAAGATGGTGTTAAAAAAGGCTTCTTTAAGAATATAAATTTACAATATAATTTAAGCGGAAAAAATAGTTTTACCACAACAGATTCCTTGTTTTTCAAAAAAGAAATGTTCAATAATGCCAAAGTAGGACTTCAACAAAGTATTCCGATAAGCACAAACTTTAAATTGTTCAAATATTTTAGCGCTTCAACTTCAGCAAATTATGAAGAAGTTTGGTACATAAAAACCCTAAAAAGAAGCTATGATGCTACTCAAAGCAAGGTTTTAGATCAAGTTGTAAATGGTTTTGATGCTTATAGAACGTATTCCTTTTCCTCAAGTGTAGGAACTACCATTTATGGAACATTTAATTTTGGAGATGATAAAATTATAAAATCAATTAGACATGTAATGCGACCTTCGATTTCTTATGGTTATACACCAAGTTTTGCCAAATATTATGATACTTATGCAACGGATGCCAGCGGAACAATGACAAAACAATACACTCGTTTTGAGGGAGGAGTTTTTGGAGCTCCTGGTTTGTCAAATTCTAATACAGTTGGTTTTGATTTGAGTAATACTTTCGAAGCAAAAGTAGCCGATAGAGACACCACAAAAACAGAAGCTAAAAAAATCATGCTTCTTAATAATTTAAATCTTTCGACAAGTTATAATCTTGATGCTGACGGAAAAACAACTCTAGCATGGTCACCTATCAGAGTAAGTGGTGGCACGCAACTTTTTAACAATAAGATGAATGTGAATTTTGGAGCTACTTTAGATCCTTATGCGATTGATAACTCCGGAAATCGAATTAATGTTTATAATATTGATAATGGTGGTAGTTTATTCAGGATGACAAGTGCCAATATGACTTTAAATTATTCTATTTCAAGCAAAAAAAACGATACTGGTAAGAAAGATAAAAATGATCAAGGTCAAAGAAATGGTGGTCGAGAAGATGATTTATTTGGTAAAACTACCGATATAAATGATTTAAGCAAAAGCCAATTTAAGAAAAGTGAGGATGATGGTGTAGATAAAATTTCTGAATTTTTTAGCTCAAAATTACCTTGGGATATGACATTTGCCTATTCGCTTACCTATGGAAATAGTAAAAGAGAAAATGCAATTGTATCTAATTCATTGATGGTTTCGGCCAATACTGATATTACTCCGAAATGGAAAGGTGGAATTTCTACCGGTTATGATTTTGTTCATAATGGAGTCACCTTTACACAACTTCGTTTTGAGAGAGATTTATTAAGTTGGCGAATGAGTTTTAACTGGACACCATTTGGAACAAATGCAAATTGGAATTTCTTTATTGGAATAAAATCAGGTGTTTTAAGCGATATAAAATGGGATAAACGAAGCACTAGTTTAAGATAATCCTCTAACCATAATATCAAAATTTATGAAAAAAATAATCTTTACCGAAAATTCTCCAGCTCCAATTGGCCCTTATAATCAAGCAATTCTTAAAGGAAATACGCTTTATACTTCGGGGCAAATAGGAATAAATCCAGCAACGGGAGAATTAGTAAACGCAACTATAGAAGCTGAAACTGAACAAGTAATGCAAAACATGAAAGCTGTTTTAGAAGCTGCCGGGATGACATTTGAAAACGTAGTAAAATCAACTATATATATTATGAATATGAATGATTTTGCGAAAATAAATGACGTTTACGGTTCCTATTTTAACGAAAAAACCGCTCCAGCTCGTGAAACGGTTCAAGTGGCATGTTTGCCAAAAAACTTAAATATTGAAATTTCTATGATTGCAGTGCTATAGCATTTAATAATAACTGAGCTGTAGCTTCGTTTGTAGCAATTGGAATATTGTGAACATCACACACACGAAGTAACATATTAATATCGGCTTCATGGGCATGACTTGACAAAGGATCTTTAAAAAAGAAAACCATTTTAGTTTTGCCCTCGGCTACTCTACCTGCAATTTGTGCATCGCCTCCCAAAGGTCCCGAAAGCATCTTTTTTACTTTAAAACCAGCATTTTCAGCTTTGCTCCCAGTTGTTCCGGTTGAAATAAGTTTAATATTCTCCTGAAGTAAGACAGCTGCATTTTTATTCAAAAACTGAACCATATCCACTTTCTTACCGTCGTGAGCAATAATAGCAATTTCCATAAATTATTTATTTATAATATGGTAAGCAATAAGTCCATCAATTGGTCTTCTTAATACATTACCTAATTGTAATTCGTATTTATCAAAGGTTATTTGTAATTCCTCTTTTAAATAAAAGGCAATTGAACCTACGAAATGTACAGGAACTTCTTTGCAATTATCATATTGTTTAATATAATTTTTTACAAATGATTTCATTCCTTTGAAGATGATTTTTTTACAAAATTCATGTTCTTTATTCTGAATCAAGAACTTTGCAAAAGTGGCTAAATAAGCATTAGGATTGGCTTCTTTATATAATTTACTTTTAATATAATCTGGATCTACATTATATTCTTTTTCAAATTCAACTGCCAATTCTTGTGGCATTTTATTGAAATAATATTTTCTTATTAATTCTTTTCCAAAAACGTTTCCACTACAATCATCCATAACAATATAGCCAAGTGATTGTACTTTTTGATGCAAATCTTTTCCATCAAAATAGCTACAGTTTGATCCAGTTCCTAGAATACTTACAATAGCTTTTTCTCCTTTTGGAGTTGTTGCATAAACGGCTGCATAAGTATCTTCTTCGACAACAACTATAGCATTTGGAAAATATTCTTGAAAAACTTGTGATAGCGTAATTTTCATTCTATCTGTTCCGCAACCTGCTCCGTAGAAAAATAAATGGGTAGCATTATTTTTATTTTGTAAAATATCAAAACGATCGTTCAAACGTTCTATAATTTCCTCTCCCTCAAGTATTTCAGGATTTAATCCTAAAGTTTGAGTAGTAAACAATACTTTTCCTTCTTCATCTATTGCAATCCAATCGGCTTTGGTAGAGCCACTATCAACTAATAATCTCATTTCGTTTGGTTTTTTTTGGTTTTTGGTTTTTTTTATTTTTCCCCTCTTTTAAAAAAGGAAACAAAAAACAAAATCCCGTTAAATAAGTTTAACGGGATTTTATTATATATTTATGATTATTTCAAACTTGAAATATGCACAGATAAGTCAATTAATTTACTTGAATAACCATATTCGTTATCATACCAAGAGATAATTTTAAAGAAAGTTGAATTCAAACCAATTCCAGCATTTGCATCAACAATTGAAGTTCTTGAATCTGAAACGAAATCTTGAGAAACAACTAAATCTTCAGTGTATCCTAAAATACCTTTCATAGTAGTTTCAGAAGCTAATTTTAATGCAGCCATTATTTCTGCATATGAAGTTTCTTTTGATAATTTCACAGTTAAATCTACAACAGAAACGTCAGTTGTAGGAACACGCATAGACATACCTGTTAATTTTCCGTTCAATTCTGGAATAACTTGACCTACAGCTTTTGCAGCTCCTGTAGATGAAGGAATAATGTTGCAAGATGCAGCACGACCACCTCTCCAGTCTTTTCTAGAAGGACCATCAGTTGTCATTTGAGTTGAAGTTGTAGCGTGAACAGTTGTCATCAAACCTTCAACAATACCAAAATTGTCATTAATAACTTTAGCCAATGGAGCTAAACAGTTTGTGGTACAAGAAGCATTAGAAACAACAAGATCCGATGCTAAAGCTTTTGTATGATTTACACCCATTACAAACATTGGTGCATCAGGTGACGGTGCAGAGATAATTACTTTTTTAGCACCACCAGTAATGTGTGCTTTTGCAGTTTCAACAGTTGTAAAGAAACCTGTACATTCAGCAACAACATCTACATCAACTTCATTCCATTTTAAGTCAGCAGGATTTCTTTCTGCAGTAATACGGATATTTTTACCGTTTACATATAATTTTCCTTCTTTTACTTCAACAGTTCCATTAAAACGACCGTGTACAGAATCATATTTTAATAAATAAGCTAAGTGATCAACATCTAACAAGTCATTGATTGCTACTACTTCTACATTGTCTCTATTGAAAGATTCTCTAAAAACAATTCTTCCAATTCTTCCAAAACCGTTTATTCCTAATTTTACTTTTGACATTCTTTTTTTTATTTAATCGTTTATTACTATTTTAATTACTATTTCAAGGACTAAACCTTAAATTTTTTATATTGACATTATATCAGAAACGCGCAATAAATCTCTGTCTATTTCTGTATGTCCTTTTATGGCTTGTTCTAATGGCGTAAGTTCAATCTTATCATTTAAAATTCCAACCATATAATTTGATTTTCCTTCTAATAAGGATTCTACAGCTCTAACACCTAATCTACTAGCAAGAACTCTATCATAACAAGAAGGTGATCCTCCGCGTTGCATGTGTCCTAAAACCGAAACACGTACTTCGTACTCAGGTAAATTAGCTTCAACATAATCTTTTAATTCGAATACATTTTTACCTATTTTATCTCCTTCGGCAATAACAACAATACTGGATGATTTTCCTGCTGCTTTACTTTTTCGAAGTGATTCTACTAATCTTTCCAATCCTAAGTCTTCTTCAGGAATCAAAATTTCTTCGGCACCAGCACCAATTCCGGCGTTTAATGCAATATGTCCTGCATCACGTCCCATAACTTCTACAAAAAATAGACGATTATGTGAACTTGCAGTATCACGGATTTTATCAATACATTCTATAACTGTATTCAAAGCCGTATCATACCCTAAAGTATGACTGGTTCCAAAAATATCGTTATCAATTGTACCAGGAATACCCATTACCGGAAAATTGTATTCATTATTAAAAATTTCAGCACCAGTAAAACTTCCATCTCCACCGATAACTACGAAGGCATCTATTTCTGCTTTAACCAACTCTTCATGAGCTTTTTTACGACCTTCAACAGTCATAAACTCCTTAGAACGAGCAGATTTAAGTATTGTCCCTCCTTTATTAATAATATTATGTACACTTCTAGGCCCCATTTCTTTGAAATCTCCTTCGATCATTCCTTGGTATCCTCTATAAATTCCAACACATTGTATATTGTGATAAGCACATGTACGTACTACTGATCTAATAGCTGCATTCATACCTGGTGAATCTCCACCTGAGGTTAGTACGGCAACTTTCTTAATTGTTTTTGGCATTATTTAAGTATTAAAGTGTAAAATTAATAAACATTCAGCACTATTGAAGCTATGTTTTTAATAAATTAGTAATTGAGGGCTAAATTCAAACGTTTTAGTTAATAAGTTTATTTTTTACAAATAGGAATGTTACTAAGTAATATATATAAAAGTCAAATATTTTGATATAATATTCAAAATACTATATTATAGTCAACAAATTGATGCTTTTTCTACTTAATTAATCTTCTTCTGGTATAACTCCTTCTTGGTTTTGTTTCTGAATTTTAGTATTTGGCGTCTTAGATTTAGAAGAATTAATCAATTCTGGAGACAAACTTGAGTCTTGAAAAACAGGATTTGAATTAGATACTTTATCTATTTTTTTATTTTTAAAAATTTTATTAGCAAGTTCTTTAAAAGTATCAAAATCAACTTCATAAGAAACCCCTACTCCTTGTGTGTAACCGATGCCTTCTCCTATATAATTGATGTCGTTTTCTTTATTAAAAATTCGTAAATTTAAAGTTCCATCTTCATTAACTCGATACAACACTTCAACATTTCCAATAACTGCAGTTTGACTGATTCCTCCAAACGGAACACCAACTTTTCCATTAATCGTAATTCTTTCATTGACTTTCGACGAAATAGAAGCTACAAATCTTCCATCGGCTTCTTTTCCAATAGTTTTATCGGCCGAAATGATATCAATATCGACTTTAAATTTTTCATCATCTGAATGTATAATTCCGCTCAACAAGCCTTTGGCAGTTTCAAATGCATTTCCTGAAATAGCAGATTGACTTACCCCTTCCGCACTCAAAAAACTACCTGTTGAAAGTAAATACAAAGCTTGAGTTTGTCGAATATCTTTATCGTTTAGCTTGTATTCAATTTCGGATTTTAACACATTACTTACATTTGGAAATTCGAAACTAAAATCGGGTTCAGGACTTGTCAAATCACCTCGAACACCAATAACAACATTCACATCTACCTTCTTATTAAACGATGAATTGTCTAGTAAAACCGCAGGATTTGCCGATGTTTTATAAACTGCTTCAAGATTTAAACGAGCTTTCATGGGATCTCCTTCCCATGCTATATAACCTCCTTTTTTTACGGTAAATTTCTTATCAATAATACCGCCATATTTAAAGTTATAAGTACCCTCGTATGCCTGAAAATCGCCCCACATATTAAATTTACCCAAAGTATTTATTTTAAATAATAAGGTTCCATTTCCTTTACCTTTCATTCCATGACCTGAATTTCGATCAAGAATTACTTCGACTTCGGCATTTGGTGTAATATCAAGATCAAACTCTAATTCAAGTCCTTTATATTTTCTTGAATTATCTACAATTCCTTTTTTAATATTATATTTTTCTTTCGTGGTTAAAAAATGAATGAACTCATTTTCACTTACATTTTCAGAATCATTTATTGGGATTTTTAATGCCGATCCTTTTTCTGATTTTGCGTCAACTTTTATAAACAATGCGTTTGTGGGGCCTTTGATTGTAGCATTTCCGTTGATATATGCAATACCGTAATATGCTGCACCTTCGTGGTCTTTTGTATCAAGCACTAATAATCTTTTTGAATCTATAGCCAAATCTAATTTCCAATCTGCAAAAATTTTATGTTCTATACTCCCGTTTAAAATTCCTTTTGTACCAAATTTTGTATCGGTAAGCACATTATTCCTGAGCAAAAACTTTTCATCTGTTAAATCTACAATCGATTTGTCTTCTATTTTATAATCCACATTCAAATACGGAATTGTCATTCCTGCATTATCCACAAAAAGACGACCATTAATTTCAGGTTTATCTAAGTTGCCACCAATACTAGCATTTCCTGACGCAAATCCCCTAATATTAGACAAGACATCTCCACCAAGAGAACTTAAAATTCCGAGATTAAACTTATCCAATTTTAATTTTAAGTCTAGAATTGTTTTATTATTGACAATTTCGAAACTTCCATTGGCATTGAAAGATTCTAAGTTTTCATTTTCAATATTGGAGTTTACAATAAATTTTCGAAAGGTTTCATCACCAACAATATCTAAATTCAAATTACCTAAATCCGTTTTATTAATATTTAAACGGTCTATTTTTATCGAAGCAGTAGGCTGAAATATAGCATTATTTTGTTTATAATTAACAGCTGCATTTATATTTCCGTTAAAAGTAAACTTAGGATCTGTGGGAGTAATTCCATTTAAATCTACATTTTTTAAACTCACTTTTAAATCTTTGTATGTACTCCCTTTTACATCTCCTATTAAGGAAATTTCTTGGTTTTCATGAGACATTATAATGTTATCAAAGTTGAAATTATGCAATGATTTATCAAATACTATTTTATTATCCGTAGCATTTTTTTCATTCAAATACCACAAATAATCTTTCAACTTAACCTCAGATTTACTAATTCCAACAACATTATTATTGTCCTTATTTATAGTATGATATAAGTTCAGGTTAAAATAATCTTCTCCTTTTGTACCTCCTTTAAACTCAGATCTAAAGAACAAAGTATCTTTCTTGGTTATGTTTATTAAACTGAAATCACGAATGGTGTAATGTTTATTTTTTACACTATCAAGCTCAACATAAGCATTATAAAGTGGGTTTTTATTGTCGATTTTTACTCTAATATTATCAAAAGTATTTTGATAAGCAACAATTTGTGGCGAATTGAAATTGAGTTTAAACTCTTGATTATCAGAATTGATATTTCCTTTGACAATTGTATTCGAACCAATGGCAATTTCTGGATATAATATCTCGACAATTTTATTATAAATGGTAAAATTGAATTTCAAAAATTGTCCTTTATTAACCTTAATTGGCTTATAATTAGTATAAAGACTTCCAAGCGAATTAACAATCAAATTATTTAATTGTTTAAACTGAAATTTTCCTGTAATATCGCCTTCTACAATATCGGGGGAATGGAAGGTAATATTCCGTAATCTGTCTTTATCAAAAGTAGAATTTATTGTAAAATCATCAAAATTATAGGTGTTTTTTACATTTTGATACGATGTTTTTTTAATAATTACATCGCCGTAAAGATCTTCAATAGAATTCCCAGAAACTTGAACAACCACATCTCCTTTAAATTTTGAAATAGAGTCATTTACAAATTTTAATTTATGCAAATCCCCATTTTCAACATTAATATGAAAATCATATTTACTCTCTTTTTGACTCATATCAACCAAACCATCAAAGGTCATATTCAAATTCGGATCATTTACCGAAACTTGACCTTTATAGAGTCTGTTTTTAAAATTTCCGTTTAAAGCTACATTATTGTAAGTATAACCATTATAATCTACTTTGGTCACATCTCCTTTAATAGAAGTATTCAAATATTTTTCGGAAAATCCTACACCATCTACATCAATATTCAAACTTGCTTTTCGAATATCTTTCCTGTCTAAAAATGTTCCAATATCAAAATTGGCTAAAACAACATTTCCTGTATAAGAAGCATTATCAATAAAATCGATGTTTTTCATGGACAAATCCGATTTTACATTTCCTAAAACGGTTGTCATTGAAAAATTAGCATCTATTACAGATTGTGTAAGTTGTGTATCACCAACGATTGTGAATACCCCCAGTTTCTTTAAATTACTGGGTAATCTTTTGCCCAAAACATTTGGAAGTAGCGTTACAAGATCATCATAAGTCGAAGAAAGTTTGTCAAATTTTCCATTCATATAAAACCGTTGTTCTTTTTTTGGAAAAAGATTTTTGAAATTAATGTAGCCAATAATTTGAGAATTCTTAGAATCAATTAATCTCAAATTATATAGTTTTAAATCGTTCAAAGTTCCTTTCACAGTAGCTTTCATATTAAAATGCTGGTTTTTTCCCATTTCTTTATAAAAACACCGAATATCATTTGTTCCAATTGATGACGAATTAATTTTAGCATCAAACTGGACTTTATCATTGAAATTTCTGAAATCTTCAATTTTATAATTGAGATAAACCGTTCCTTTCAACTTTGATTCCTTAGTCAATAAATCAAGATTATCTAGTTGAATTCGCTTTTTAGTATAGCTAAATTTCGAACTTAAATTAACCACAAATATGCCGCGATGATCTAAGAATGACATTTTATTGATATTAGTATTCACATCAGGTCCATACAATTTAAAATCACTTATAGAAGCATTCAACTTCGTAAAATCGACATCTTTAGGAATATCACGATTTTCATCTGTTAAAATAAAATGACCATTTGTAATTGTTGCATTTTTGGCTGTAAGCAAAAAATGTTTACCATTAGGTTTTCCTACACCAAAAGCATTAATAAATTTATCGATATTAGTTTCATCTTCGTTTTTATAGGTTTTCAAATTAAAATATAATCCATCCAAGTCTAAATCACCAAAAATCAAATCACCATCTAATAATTTTTTTCCTCCTAAAATATTAGTTTTAACCCTATTGGCATAAATTAAAGTATCTTTGTGATGATCTAAAATCAACACTTTTTTAAGTTTCACACCACCAAAAATAGATACTGCAACTTCATCAATAGCAATATTTGTCCCGAAGTCTTTATTGATACTTTTAGTAAAATACTGTGCTATTTCAGTCTGAACAAAAGGCAAGGAAAGAGCTATGCCAAGTACCAATAAAAGTAGGATTAGTCCAAGTAGGGAACGAAATACTATTTTTTTAAATTTTTTGATACCTATTAATGTTTTAAATTTGTCAAATATAATTCAAAATTTGTGCCTTTTTATGCAAAATTCCGAGGTTTTTATTCTTGCTATCGAAAGTTCATGCGATGATACTGCCGCAGCGGTATTATATAACGACAAAGTATTATCGAATGTTGTTGCCAATCAGTTGATTCACAATCAATACGGCGGCGTGGTTCCAGAACTTGCATCTCGAGCGCATCAACAAAATATTGTTCCCGTGATCGATGCTGCAATTCGCAAGGCAAATATACGAAAAGAACAGCTATCAGCAATCGCTTTTACTCAAGGTCCTGGACTTATGGGTTCGCTTTTGGTAGGAAGTTCGTTTGCTAAATCATTGGCTTTGGCATTACAAATTCCGCTTATTGCCGTAAATCACATGCAAGCACATATTTTGGCACATTTTATAAATGATGACGGAAACGAAAAACCTACTTTTCCTTTTCTAGCTTTGACGATTTCTGGCGGACACACTCAAATCGTGAAAGTTAATGATTTTTTTGACATGGAAATTATTGGAGAAACCACTGATGATGCCGTGGGAGAAGCTTTCGACAAAAGTGCCAAAATTCTAGGCCTTCCCTATCCTGGCGGTCCTTTAATTGACAAATACGCACAATTAGGAAACCCAAAAGCTTTTGCTTTTACCAAACCTAGAGTTCCCGGTTTAGATTTTAGTTTCTCGGGGTTAAAAACTGCCATTTTGTATTTTGTTCAAAAGAAAAAACTAGAAAACTCTAATTTTGTCGATGAAAATCTGAACGATATTTGTGCCTCGATTCAATATACCATCATCGAAATTTTGATGGACAAATTAAAATTGGCGGTAAAAGAAACTGGAATCAAACAAATCGCAATTGGCGGAGGTGTTTCGGCAAATTCAGGCATTCGAAACGCTTTGACCGAAGCCGAAAAAAAATATGGATGGAAGACTTTCGTCCCAAAATTTGAATACACCACCGATAATGCCGCAATGATTGGAATTGTGGGTTATCAAAAATTTTTATCACAAAATTTCGAAACTTCTGCCGTTGTTTCTAAAGCACGAATTCAATTCTAAACTATGCAATTATTTTATAATCCGAACATAAACGAAGCAACCGAAAACTTTTCTTTTGACAAAGAAGAAAGCAAACACATTATTAAAGTATTACGCAAGAAAGATACTGATATTTTATTTGTAACCAATGGTTTAGGTTTGTTATTTAAAACTGAAATTACATTAGCCTCGGACAATAAATGTACCGTGAAAATTCTCTCTTTCGAAAAAGCAGCGCCTTCAAAATTTCATTTGCATTTGGCTGTTGCACCTACAAAAATGAATGACCGTTTTGAATGGTTTTTAGAAAAAGCTACCGAAATTGGCATTCACGAAATCACGCCCATTTTCTGTGATCGCTCCGAACGAAAAGTAGTAAATGCAGAAAGATTCGATAAAATTTTATTAACGGCAATGAAACAATCGAATGTGTTGTTTCTTCCAAAATTGAATAATGCCATATCTTTTAAAGAGTTTATAAAACAAAAAAATCAAGGTTTTCAATTGATTGCTCATTGCGAGGAAACCGATAAAAAATCATTGAAATCAGTTTTGAAACCCAATGAAAATGTAACTTTATTGATAGGTCCTGAGGGTGATTTTTCGGAAAAAGAAATCGCTTTGGCACTCGAAAATAACTACATTCCAGTTTCATTAGGAGAAACAAGATTAAGAACCGAAACCGCTGCAATTGTAGCTTGCCATAGCGTAGTTTTTGTAAATGAAGATTAAAAATAGCACGCGGATGTAACTGATTTACTTCGTAAAGACACGGATAAAAACAGATTTTAAAAAAATGATTTCAGAAGTTTATGAAAAGACTATGCTTAGGTTTGATTTTATTATTTTATGTTGCTTCATTTTCCCAAGAAATTGCTTTGGTAAAATACGGCGGTGGAGGCGATTGGTATGCCAATCCCACTTCATTACCGAATTTAATAAAATTTTGCAACGCTAATATCAACACCAAAATAAAACCAAAACCAGGATTAGTTGAACCTAGCAGTCCTGATTTATTTTCTTATCCTTTTGTTCATATGACAGGTCATGGAAACGTAGTTTTTAACGATGCTGACGCAAAGAATCTTAGAAATTACTTGACTTCTGGAGGTTTTTTGCACATTGACGATAATTATGGAATGGATGAATATATTAGAAAAGAAATCAAAAAATTGTTTCCAAAAAATGATTTAGTTGAAATTCCTGGAAATCATGCTATTTTTCAAAAACCATATTTATTTCCGAATGGATTACCAAAAATTCACGAACATGACGGAAAACGACCTCAAGCATTTGGGGTTTTTATCGAAAACAAATTAGTTTTACTTTATACCTATGAATGCGATTTAGGTGATGGTTGGGAAGATCCCGAAGTTCATAATGACCCAAAAGAAGTTCGGGAAAAAGCACTAAAAATGGGCGCCAATATTATGAATTATATTTTTAATAATTAAATTTAATGCTAAATAATCCCCTTTTAAATACTGCTATTCAAAACTTTATCAATGCTAATATTGATACTTCTTTAACAAAATTAGCGCTTCAAAAAAATCCATTTCCTGAAGTAGAATGGATTCAAATTCTGAATCAAATGGAAGCCAAATCAAAAGCGAAGAATAAACTTCCGACTTGGTTTTCAACCAAAAATATCATTTATCCAAGCAAAATATCGGTCGAACAAACTTCATCCGAAAAAACAGCTTTATGCAAAAGCAAAATCATTTCTGGCGAAAGTCTTATTGATTTAACTGGAGGTTTTGGTGTAGATGATTATTATTTTGCAAAAAGAATAAAAAAAGTGGTTCATTGCGAAATAAATCCGGAGCTATCCAATATCGTAAAACACAATTTTGAACAATTAAACGCAACCAATATTTCTTGCCTAGTTGGTAATAGTTTAGCAACTTTGACTCAACTAAACACAAAATGGGATTGGATTTATATTGATCCTTCGAGACGGAATGACGCCAAAGGAAAAGTTTTTATGCTCCAAGATTGTTTGCCAAATGTTACCGAAAATTTTGATTTATTTTTCGAATATTCGAATAATATTCTAATTAAAACAGCGCCATTACTAGATATTTCTGCAGGATTATCAGAATTAAAAAATGTAAAAACAATTCATATTGTAGCGGTCGAAAATGAAGTAAAGGAATTGTTGTGGGAATTAAATAAAGATTTTGTTGGAAAAATAACCCTGAAAACTGTCAATTTATTAAAAGAAAAAGAAGACGCATTCGAATTTATTTTGGATAAAAATCTGAAAGATTCTTATTATGGTTTACCTAAAAAGTATTTATATGAACCCAATAGTGCCATAATGAAATCAGGAGGATTCGATGAAGTTGGCGTTTTTTATAATCTTGAAAAGTTACATAAACATTCCCATTTATATACTAATTCAAGTCTAATTACTTTTCCCGGAAGGATTTTCGAAATTGAAAAAATAATTTCTTATAGCAAAACAGACATGAAAACAGTATTAGAAAATAAGCAAGCCAATATAACTACTCGGAATTTTCCAGATTCGGTGGAAAGTATTCGGAAAAAATGGAAAATTAAAGACGGCGGAAATCAATATTGTTTTTTTACAACTGATGTAAATGATAATAAAATTGTCTTAATTTGCACAAAAATATAAACAGATGAAACAAGCAGCACTCCTATTTTTTTTCTTAATAAGTAGCCATTTATTTGCACAAAAACCTTGCGAATATAGTGTAAACGTTACCGATTCGATTGGAACTTATAAATCGACCAAGGAATATATGATTTATGAAAAAAATTTCGCAGGAAACACCAATTACATTTTTTTTACATTAGCCCTCACTGACGGTCTGCCAACTTTAAATCTACAGCTTATTCAAAAAAGCAAGGCGTTCTTAAAAGCGGATTGTTTTGATAAAGAATCCAAATTATTTTTGCAGTTAAATAACGGTAAAATAATTACGCTTCTTCATATTGACCAAGAAAATTGTGGGACAATGATTCGTGACGATAAAGGATTTGATAACAGAATTCTTACTGGTACTTTTATGTTTATAAAAGGTTCAATGGAAGATTTGAAAAGTTCTCCAGTGAATTTGATACGAATAAAATATTTGACAGACATTGACGATTATGTGATGCAAAAAGAATTCAAATCAGAGTTAAATAATCAGGTATATCAACCTGAAACTTATTTTATAAATAATTTAAATTGCATTCAATAAACTAATCACATTTCCATTTGGCATTAGAAACTTTGTCATTTAATGCCGATTTTAAATTATAATGCCACCATTCGGAATCTAAGGATTTAAAACCTTTATTGATCATTATTTTTTTTAATAATGCTCTATTTTCTTTTATTTCTTGCGAAAAATTAGAATAATTATGACTTGCTTCTATGCCAAAAAAATCGAAAGGCGTGCCCATTTCGAGTTCTTTTCCTTGTGAATCGACTAAGGTAATATCGACGGCTCCACCTCTATTATGAATAGATCCTTTACTTGGATCAGCTACATAAGAAGGATTTGGAACGATTTTCCACATTTTTTTCTGAATATCTAAAGGCCGATAACAATCGAAAATTTTGATTTTGTAGCCCATTTTCATAAACAAATCATTGGCTTCTATCAAAGATTTTACGGTTTTTAAACGCAAAAAACATTCGGCACAATCATAGACTTTAGACTTCAAAAAATTATCTGAAGTGGCATATTTCATGTCATAAACAAAGTCTTTGCCATATGCTTTCAAATTTACAAAAGTAGTATCATTAATTTTTAATTGCTTTTCTAAGGGGGAATTAGCAATTGTTTTTTGGGCATAACAATGTGTCAAAACAAGAAAAAGGCTAAGGATAAATAATTGTCTTACGAAAAATGTCATAAATCTATTTTTTATAAAAATAGAATAATTACAGGAATTATTAGAACATAAAATAAGAAAAAATGAATTAATTCATACCTCTATTTCCCATTTCACCTTGATAATTATTTCTCCCCGGTTTTTTCAATCCTGAAAGATTCTGAATTTTGTATGTTAGCGAAAACATAGCATACCTTTTTAAAACTGTATTTTCTTCATCCCGAATTGTGGTTGCCGAAATTGTTCTGGAATAGCCTTGATTTTGATTTAAAAGATCATAAATTTTCACTTTGGCAACCATGCTTTTTTTTAAAAAAATATAGGATAAACTCGTATTCCATAAATAGAAATCTTTCTTAAAACCATCACCAATTTTTGAATTGTAAGTATATCCAAAATCATTTCCAAAAACCCAAGCATCAGGCCAATAAATAGTAGTTTGCAAATTTACTCTATGAATAACATTTGAACTTGATTGAACTAAATAATTAGAATATCTTGCCTCATTATAAGTCAAACCATAAGATGGTGCAATGGTTAATAGTTCCCCATAATCATATGCAAAATATATTTTTGGTGTGATTCCCAATGATTTTGCATTGTATAAAACGGCATTTGTAAACCCTTTATCTAGTGCATAAGTCCCGTTTAAATTGAGTCCGTATCGCAAAACATGAGCGTCTCTTTTTATAGATTGATTCCAATTCCAACCTAAAGAAGTAGCATAAGTTCCAGAAACATTTTCATAAGTGGTGTTCTTTTTTCCACTGGCATCATAAACAGTTGTCGTCACCACTTGGCTGTCGTAAAAATCGCCTCTTAGATACAAACTATACCCAGAACGGGTACGAAAATCATAATTTCTAAAATTAAAATTCACGTTATGTTTTTCAATTGGATTCAAATTTGGATTTCCAATAATTGTATTCAAAGGATTAGCCAAGTTTTCAACGGCTAATAATTGACTGGATGTGGGAAGACTATTGGTATATTCATAAACTAACGAAATAAATTTGGATCGCGCAATCTTGTATCTAATTTGTGCTCTACCAAGCGGCAAAAGATATTTCTTATTGAGATCCGTAATTTTATTGAGATAAAGAGAATGATTATCAAACTCAATAATCGATGCGCCAGAATTCAAATTAAAAGTGAATTTATTCTTCTCGAAAGTAAGCCCCAATTTTGGACTAACTGTATTTTGTTTTGAAGACGTATAATTAGAAAGTAACTCATTTTTAGCTGAATACGATTGATAACCACCATCAAAATCATAGGTTTTTAGATCATTTTTAATGTTTTCCCATCCAAAATCTGTTCCAAATCGAACCCGCAAGGAATCGGTTATAGGCTGAGTAAATTCAATGTCTGCCGAATAGGAATCATAGGTATTTCCGTTCTTGCTTTTTTGATTTCTATCATCATTTGGTTGACCAGTTTGATAAAAAATAGTTTTAGATTGGTTTAAAACATCCGAATCACTTTGTGTATTATTATTACTAAAAACGAAGCTAAAATTTTGAGCTTTTTTCTCGAATGCCTTATTAAAATTGATCGTATTAGAAAAATTAGATGATGTGTTTTCTTTGAATGATTTCGAAGTACTTTCGTTTAATGATTGGTCATTCTCGTCTTTTGAAATACTCGAAGAATCAGAATTACTATTTGAATTGGTTTGATTCAATTTTGGTGCAAAAGAAATCCTGGTGGTTGGATTTATTTTATAATCAAATTCTAAATTTACTTTATTCACCGTACTTTCGTCCCTTGTTTTCGATTCCGATTCAGTTGTAAAGGAACTTGTTGGTAAGAAATTGATTTGTTTTGATTTATTGTCATTATTCGTAATCGTATTCGCCAAAGAATAACTTACGTTTGAGTCAAAATTATTGAACCATTCGTCGGAATAATTAAGTCCAGCCAAATTAGATTGGGTAATTCCTTTGGCATTTCCAGAGGAATTATTATTTCCCTTATTATTTCTTCCACCACCCATATTGTCAAAAACTTCGTCCATAGAAAAGCCCGATGAATTGATATTATTTGAGGAGGCTAGAACACTTATTTTTCGTTTATCGTTAAAATAATTCATTACAAAACTGCTTTCGTAACGATCATCAGTACCAAAACCTCCCAAAAATTTACCAAAGAAACCTTTATATTTATTGTTGTCAATTGTAAAATTGATACTTGAATCATCCGAACTTGCCTCCTGTCTGGACAATTCTTCCTTTTTAGTTTTTAAATCTGAAACTTGAACTTTCTTGATGATTTCTGCTGGAAGATTTTTTAAGGCAACTGCCCCATCTCGGTCGAAAAAAGGTTTGCCATTTACCAAAAACTGGCTAACTGTCTTTCCGTTTACAGTTACTTTTCCATCATTGTCAACTTCAACTCCTGGTAATTGTTTTAATAATGTTTCTACATTAGAATCTGGACGAACTTTAAAAGATTGGGCATTAAACTCTAATGTGTCTTTTTTGACTGTAATTGGTGGAGCTTCATTTTTTACTATTACATCTTTCAACGCATTCGTATTTACTACTAAATATATTTTTCCAAAATCTTTATTAGCTAAAATTCCTTTTTGATCTTCAACATAATTTTGATAGCCTATATAACTAACTTTCAAAAATACAGGTTTATCATGCTTTTTGGTGGCAATTTCAAAAAATCCATTTTTATCCGTGGTAGCATATTCAATTACTGTAGAGTCCTTAACATTAGAAAAATATACCGTAGCCGACTCTAAAGGTAAATGAGAAGTAAAATCAAGTATTGATCCTTTAATCAGGAATTTATCTTGTGCATTTACAGAAAAAAAGAAAAGAAAAAACAGAAAAAAAGAGTAGCCTTTAGTCATTTATAAATTTGTGATGTTCAAGTATTAGATGTGATAATTGACAAAAGGTTTAATATAATGTCAAAATAACACTTATTTTTAAATTTAATATTCGTTTTTCAGATCTAGACCCTTAATGAATTTAAGGACTTTTGCTTTATCCAAAAACTGATATAATTATAGCTATTTATGTAAGCTTACACTTCGATTTATATTATTCTCAATATAAAAACTCAAAATTATCAATTTGGAGATATTTTAAACCAAAACACATTCATTATTATCATATAAATTCGATAAACGGTGATTTTTTTTCAATATTTGTAATTGAAAAATAATATTGTAAAAAGCATCATTTATGTCAGTAAAAATTGCCATTTCACACAAAACAACATACAAATTTGACCAAAGTGTTAAATTATTCCCTCATATTTTTAGACTTCGCCCAGCGGTACATTCTAGGACAGCTATTGAGGGATATTCTTTTAAAATTAGTCCCGAAAATCATTTTATAAATTGGCAACAAGACCCTTTTGGAAATTATCAAGCTAGAGTTATTTTTCCTGATAAAATTAAAGAATTAAAAGTCGAAGTCGAAGTAATTGCAAAACTTCAAGTCATCAATCCATTCGATTATTTTGTAGAAGAATATGCTGAGAAATATCCATTTAAATATGATAATACTCTCAAAGACGAATTAGTTCCTTATTTAAAATTAAGTGAAGAAAGTCCTATATTTTTAAGATATATTGAAAACATAAAATTAAAGGATTCTATAGAAATAAATGATTTTTTGGTTTACCTGAACCAAGAAGTGTATAAAACGCTTACTTATAATCTACGGATGGAAGTTGGCGTGCAAACACCAGAAGAAACATTGAGAATAAAAAGTGGTTCTTGTAGAGATTTTGCTTGGCTATTAATTCATGTTTTGCGACACTTTGGCTTAGCCACCCGATTTGTTTCGGGTTATATTGTACAATTAGCACCAGATATAAAATCGCTTGACGGACCATCTGGACCCGAGAATGATTTTACCGATTTACATGCTTGGGTCGAAGTTTATCTTCCTGGCGCAGGTTGGATTGGACTGGATCCTACTTCGGGACTTTTTGCCAGCGAAGGACATATTCCATTATGCTGTACGCCTCATTACGAAAGCGCAGCGCCAGTAACTGGTGCTACAGGAAAATGTGAAGTAACCTTTGATTTTGAAAATAAAGTAACTCGTATTCATGAAGACCCAAGAGTAACTAAACCCTATTCGGACAGGCAATGGGAAGATATCATGGCGGTAGGAAATGTGGTTGAAAACGATTTGATTCAAGGTGATGTAAGACTAACAATGGGTGGAGAACCTACCTTCATTTCTATTGATGATTTTGAGGGAGCCGAATGGAATACCGCTGCAGATGGCCCTCTAAAACGAAAATTAGCTTACGATTTGGCTCTTCGTTTAAAACAACGATTTGCTCACGGAGGTTTACTGCATTTTGGTCAAGGAAAATGGTATCCGGGAGAATTATTCCCGCGGTGGCAATATGGATTATATTGGAGAAAAGACGGATTCCCTTTATGGAAAAATGATGCGCTGATAGCAAAAGAAGGGGAAACTCAATTTACTTTTCATGATGCTGAAAAATTTGCTAATGAGTTAACCAAATTTTTAGGAATTGACACTAAAAACATATTACCTACTTATGAAGACCCGATTTATTGGGCTCTTGAAGAAGGTAAACTTCCGGTGAATTTAGACCCGATGAAAGTGAATTTAAAAGATTCTATCGAAAGACATAATCTTGCAAGGGTTCTAGAAAAAGGCTTAAATAATCCATCTGGATTTGTTTTGCCCATTCAAAAAAATTATACGCAGGATAATTGGGAAAGTTGTGCATGGGAATTTAGACGAGGCAATTGCTTTTTGATTCCTGGGAACTCGCCAATTGGTTTGCGTTTACCATTAGATTCCTTACCAAAGGTTTCCGTAAACAAGAGAGAAACAGTTGTCGACAGAAGTTTATTCGAAGATTTACCTCCTTTAGAAGATTGCTCTGAAAAAGTAAAAAATCGTTATGGAACTATTTCAAAAATTGTTAAAGCAGTCAAAAAAGTATTGTCTAAAAAAGAGGAAATAAAGAAAGAGGACTCCTTATTATTTGAAGTCGACACTTTTATTACAGCAATGTGTGTGCAAGAACGTGATGGAATATTATATGTTTTTCTTCCACCAACGGATTATTTAGAAGACTATATCGACTTGATTACTTCGATCGAAATTACTGCCGAAAAATTACAAATGCCAGTACGAATTGAAGGATATGAACCAAAAAAGGATTACAGAGTCGAGAAAATGATGGTTACTCCAGATCCTGGTGTTATTGAGGTGAATGTGCATCCGGCCAAATCTTGGCAAGAAATTGTAGACAACACAACAGCGCTTTACGAAGAAGCTTTTCTATCTCGTTTGGGCACCGATAAATTTATGGTTGATGGTCGCCATACTGGAACTGGCGGAGGAAATCACGTAACATTAGGTGCCGAAAGACCTGAAGATAGTCCCTTATTAAGAAGACCTGATTTATTGCGAAGCTTAATTACTTATTGGCAACATCATCCCGTTTTAAGTTACCTTTTTGCCGGACCATTTATCGGACCAACAAGTCAAGCGCCAAGAATTGACGAAGGTCGTGATGAGCGTCTTTACGAAATGGAAATTGCTTTTGACCAAATCCCAAAAGATAAAGAAGTTCCTTTTTGGATGGTGGACCGGATTTTTAGAAACCTATTGACAGATATCACTGGAAATACACACCGTTCCGAGTTTTGTATAGATAAATTATATTCGCCAGATTCATCTACAGGGCGTTTGGGAATATTAGAATTAAGAGCTTTTGATATGCCTCCGCACAAACATATGAATTTAGTTCAAAATTTATTAGTTCGTTCCTTAGTAGCCAAATTTTGGAAAAACCCTTACGAGAAAAAATTAGTGCGTTGGGGAACTGAATTGCATGATAAATTCTTGTTGCCACATTTCGCCTATTTGGATATGATTGATGTGGTTAATGATTTAAAAGATGCTGGATATAATTTTGACATTTCATGGTTCGATCCTTTCTTCGAATTTAGATATCCACACCATGGTAACGTGACTATTGATAATATTCAATTAGAAATTCGTTTAGGAATAGAGCCTTGGCACGTACTTGGCGAAGAACAATCTAGTTCTGGAACCTCTCGATTTGTAGATTCCTCATTAGAACGCTTGCAAGTAAAAGTTTCTGGAATTGTACCTGATCGTCATATTTTACTATGCAAAGGATGCAGAATTCCGTTAAGAAGCACCGGTACAAAAGGAGAATTTGTTGCCGGAATACGCTACAAAGCATGGAATCCGCCCTCCGCATTGCATCCTAATATTGGAATTGATGTGCCACTTGTTTTTGACTTAGTCGATACTTGGAACAATAAAGTAATTGGTGGTTGTACCTATTTTGTCACTCATCCTGGCGGAAGAAGTTTTGACAGTTTCCCTGTGAATAGTTTTGAAGCTGAATCAAGAAAAATAAGTCGATTTTGGGATTTTGGTCACACACCAGATCCAGGACTTGAGGATATGGAAAAAGAGAAAGAAATGACTGCAAATAATTCAGCAACTTCTCGTTTTTTAGTAGAATCTAAATCAAATTTACAACTTGACACGCCCATAGAGCTCATTGACCCTGAATATCCATACACCTTAGATTTAAGACATTATTGGAAAGCAAAAGAATAGGAAATTACATTGTTGTTCGCTTTAAAAGTCTTTATTTTGTCAAATATAAAAACGCCATTCATTTACAATTAACAAATGATTCAAGATATTTCATTGGGACTACTCCAATCTTATAAAGAAAAAATCAATTCCTACGACGAAGTGATTGACCAAAATGGCAATATAAAGCCGCATTGGAAAGGCCTTTTTGATACCTTAGAATCTATTGGTATTAAAGAATTAGAATTGCGTAATCAAGAAATTATAAAAAAATTAAAAGAAAACGGGGTTACTTATAATGTTTACGATTCTAATGAAGAAGCAGATCGTGCTTGGAAACTGGATCCAATTCCGTTTTTAATACACGAATCCGAATGGAAAACCATAGAAAAAGGATTAAAACAAAGAGCCCGTTTATTAGATTTGATTTTAAAAGACCTTTATGGCCCGCAAACATTAATCAAAAAAGGGATTATTCCTGCCGAATTAGTTTTTGACAATTCGGGTTTTCTTTTGCCTTGTTTTGACATTAGACAAAAACAAGACAAACAATTACTCAATTATGCCGTTGATTTAGCGCGTGGTCCTGACGGAAAAATGTGGCTCATTGATAACCGAACTCAATCTCCATCAGGAGCTGGATATGCGCTCGAAAATAGAATTGTGATGAGTAAGGTTTTTCCCGAACTCAACAAAAAAACCTATCGAAGCCGGCTTTCCCCCTATTTTAGTCAGTTGCAACAAACTGTTGACGCACTAGGAAATAATACCAATGAAAATCCAAATGTGGTTTTCTTGACTCCTGGCCCCGGAAACGAAACGTATTTCGAACACGTTTACCTTTCGTCTTATTTAGGTTATACATTGGTTCAAGGAAGCGATTTGCTCGTTAGAGATGGTTTTTTATACTTAAAATCTATCGACCAACTCGAACGCGTAGATATCATTATCAAGCGATTAGATGACGAATGGTGCGATCCTCTCGAATTACGAAGAGATTCGTTGCTAGGAATTCCCGGTTTATTACAAGTGATGCGTTTAGGAAATGTTGCCGTTTTTAACCCTCCAGGAACTAGCGTTTTAGAGAATTATGGTCTAATGGCATTCATGCAAAATGCAAGCAAATTTTTACTCAAAGAACCATTATTAATGAGTTCAGTGGCTACTTGGTGGTGCGGACAAACGAAAGAATTAAATTATGTTATCGCTAATTTGCCCAAATTAATTATAAAGAAAACCAATCGGAAACAAGGTTTTAGATCCATTTACGGGCGCTTATTGAATGAACAAGAACTCGAAGATCTGAAAAAACTAATTCTGAAAAATCCGAAAGATTTTGTTGCCCAAGAAGAAGTTAGTTTATCAACAACACCTTCCTTTATTGATGGAAAAATAGAACCAAGATTGGCTTCAATTCGAGCGTTTTTAGTAGCTGACGGTGATGATTACCAAGTCATGCAAGGTGGTTTAACACGTAGTTCTGCCGTGAAAGGAAAGTTCGAAATTTCGAACCAATTCGGAGGAATTTCAAAAGATACTTGGATATTATCCGATAAACCATCTGCCTATATTGAAAAAGTTATCGAACGAAAAAACAACTACAACCTACTGAATAATTCGTTGACAAGCCGAAATGCCGAAAATTTATTTTGGGTAGGTCGCTTGTGCGAAAGAACAATGGCGCTCCGTAGTTTTCTGAGAATTATTCTGAATAGACTGAACGAAAACGTAACCAAAACAGATAAAAAACAACCGGAATTTTTAGTAGTTTTATTAAAATCGCTGACCCATCTTACTCAAACTTATCCTGGATTTGTTGGGAAAGAATTCAAAGAAGGTGAAGTATTTGATAATGAGGCTATTTTCGAAAATCCAATTGCAGAGTTACTGCTTTTGATTAATGACACCGAAAAAGCCGGTTCGGTAGTTTATAATATTCAATCACTGCTCATCACGATTAATCAAGTCAGTGAAAAATGGAATCATGACACCAGACGTATTATTAACTTAGTTCAAGAAAGCTTTTTTGCACTTAAAAATACAAATACTGGCAGCATCAATGAAGTGAATCATTCTTTAGATAAATTACATATTCGACTTTTTTCTTTTTATGGAAATATCTACGAAACTTTACCGCGAGATAATGGTTTTTATTTATTGGAAACAGGAAAAAATGTAGAACGTATTTTATCCTTAATCTCCGTTTTTCGTTCTACTTTCAATTACGAAAAAATTGAGGAAGAAGAAGGCATGTTAATCGAAGCTATTTTAGAAAACCATAATTTATTGACTCAATATCGAAATATTTACAAATCGCATTTGAGCTTGAAAGCAGTTATAAATATGGTGTTTTTAGAAAAAAACTTGCCATACACCCTATCTTTTTTATTGGATAAACTTTCCTTTTATCTTTCTAAATTGCCCAAAACAAATGAACCACACCGATTGAGTATTGCCGAAAAATCAGCTTTGGAAGCCAGTACTATTGTCAAATTAATTAATGCCGATACTTTGATAAAAGTAGAAGAAAGTACCCAATTTCGACCTGAATTAGATGAAACACTTTCGAGAGTTTTTGAACTGATTTCGAATGTTTCCAACAATTTATCTAGTCTGTATTTTAACCATTCTGTAATGCAACATTCTGTTTTAGAAACCCTTGAAAATAGAGAGACAGATGAAATATAATTTAAAACACAAAACCATTTACACCTATGTAAATGAAGTACACAATTATCAAAGTATTTTGTGTCTGCAACCAAGAAATTCAGAAAAACAAAAATGTACCAATTTCAAAATCGAGATTGAGCCTGCGCCTTCAAAAATATATTCACGAACGGATTATTTTGGAAACATCCAACATTATTTTTCGCTTCATGAATCGCATAAATCACTAAAAGTTGTTGTTTCTAGCGAAATCGAAGTTTTAAATAACCTAGTTCAGCCTTTAAACCCAATTACTTGCGAGGAAGCCAGACAAAAATTCCGCAACGATCTTGAACTAAAAATCCAAGTTTTACAATACCAATTGCCGAGTCAATTCATTAGTTGGGATGAAGAAATTGTAGCTTTTGCCGAAACCTGTCTGATTCCGAATGTGTCGCTTTTTGAAGCAGTTTTAGATTTAATCAAAAAAATATTTACTGAATTCCAATTTAAATCTGGCGCGACTAATGTTAATACTCCATTGAAAACGGTACTAAAAGAAAGAAAAGGCGTTTGCCAAGATTTCTCTCATTTGGCAATAGCCAGTTTGCGAAGCGTTGGAATTCCTGCTCGATATGTAAGCGGATATATTGAAACGCTTCCGCCAAAAGGTAAAGTAAAACTAGAAGGTTCTGATGCTTCACACGCTTGGATATCTGTTTATATTCCGGAAATGGGCTGGTGCGAATTTGACCCGACTAACAACATGATTCCGCAACAACGCCACATTGTAACGGCATACGGAAGAGATTTTGCTGACGTATCACCAATGAAAGGAATTATTTTTAGTTCTGGTGATCACAAAGTAAAAGTTGAAGTAGATGTAATTCCTGTAGTTTAATTTATTAAAAAAAAGCAATATTAAAAAAAGACATCCCCTTTTGACGCCTAGAAAAGCTTCAATAATCGATCTAAATACAGCGAACACTTTATTTGTAGAAATTATTAATTCGGGAATTCCATTTGGTTATCAACAAGCCAATTGCCATAATATTTCACATTATATAAGTTTACTATTAGAATCTAAAGGATATATATGTGCCAAAATTTGGGCATTTGCACCAGTGGTTTATTCTACAAACAGCTCCCGTTTGATTTCGTTTGTTGATAAAAAAAATCTATCTCCAAATGGAGCTATCGATTGGGGCTATCACGTGGCACCGGTCCTTCAAGTTCGGATTGGTGATAAAGTGCGTAAAATGGTAATTGATCCCGGACTTTTCCCGAAAGGACCAGTTCGCTATAGAACTTGGCTTGCGAAACTTAAAACAAGAAAACTCATTTATTTAATCATGGATTCGGAGTGGTATTTATACAATTCCTCGATGATACCCAATTCGCAATTGCTAGCCGATTCTAATGGATTCTTAAATATAAATCCACCCAATATTAAACTCCCAGATTGGTTTTCGGACAAACTTATTACCGATTTTTTTAAATATGAAGATGATGCACTAAACCAACATTGGATAGAAAAAGGATTGGCGGTAAATGAAACCACGGATATTTTCTACACTACCGAAATTCAGCCAATATTGCATTCGAACCTTCACCAAGATTTAGTAAATGATTATAAAATGCTTGTTGGTAACGTTTTTAATTTCGAAACTGTTTTTAGAGATAATAATTGGAATTATGAAATGAATGATGACTTCCAATTTAAACATCTAGAAATAATTGCTAAATACCGCGAAATATACTTTTCTAATCTGTCGAAATGGAAAGAATCACTTTTGATATTAAATGAAATTATAAAGAAAAACTCTCTTTAAAACCTTAAAATTTCAAAGAATTAGGATCTAAAAAATACACTATGACTAGTCCTAAATAATCTGCATCGTTTTATAAGACTAGTCATGATAATATATTTATGTAATCAGCTTGAAACCCACGAAAAACAACATGATGGCCAACGCATTTCTAAGAAACAAATCCGGTACTTTACCAGCCAACATACTTCCGACATAAATACCCGGAAGTGATCCCATTAATAATTGCCCTAACAAAGCCAAATCTAGATTCCCCATAGAAGCGTGACCTAATCCCGCCACAAGTGTCAATGGCACGGCATGAGCAATTTCGGTTCCTACTAATCGATTCGTAGGCAAAAGTGGGTATAAAAAAAATAGGGTAACTGTTCCTAAAGCTCCTGCTCCAATTGATGTTAGAGTAACTGTAACTCCCAATAAAACACCAATAGCAACTGTTAGGAAATTTTGAGTTTTACTTTCTCTATGAAATTTATCTCCAGCGTGTTTTTGTGAAAATGCCAAGATTATCTTTTTGAATAAAATGGCAACCGAGGTAAATACTAACGCCCAACCCAAACTATATTTTATAACTGCATTCAAAGCTGTAGTATCCGCATTCAAAATATGAAGTACATATAATGTCAGTAAAGCTGCAGGAATACTCCCTAAAGAAAGCCAACCCGTAATAGTCCAATTGATGTTCTTTTTTTTGTTGTGAACGTAAACTCCACCACATTTGGTTATTGCGGCATACAATAAATCGGTTCCTACGGCTGTCGTAGGGCTAATTCCAAACCACAACAAAATAGGCGTCATCAATGAACCTCCACCTACTCCTGTCATACCAACAATAAAACCAACTACTAAACCAGCAACTACTAAACCTATTTGAAAATTCATAAAGCAATCTAATTTTTGGCAAAAATAGATAAAACGGCTTACAAAACAACTGCAAGTTAGTTAGCACTTGCTTCATCATTTGTTTTCTAAATTTAAAAAATACCTACTTTAATCTCATAAAAATCAGTATTTACATTGACTTAATTCAATAAATTTATTTTTTAATGAATAAATATGAATATTATTTAATAACTCTATCGAATATATAGACTAATGAGAATAAATATAAATTAAAAAAAATAACTTTGAAATAAAAAAATATTACAAAAGCAGTCTTATTCGTACGTTTTAAAAGAATAAAAAAGTATAAAACCTAAACACTATTTTTTAAGGTTTAAATACTATATTTATGGACTTTGATTTGAAACTAAAAAAAAAGAAATGAAAACAACAACTTCTCCAATTATTCAAGCATCGGAATTAATAGAATTATACAAATCCGAAGATTTGATTATTATTGATGTTCGAAATGCAAAAAAAAACTACGACGAAAAACATTTAAAAGGTGCATTATTTGTAGATTTAAATACTCAGCTAGCGGATATAAAAGAGGATTTATCTATTGGAGGAAGACATCCTTTACCAAAAATTGAAGATTTTGCGGCAACTTTATCCCATCTTGGAATTACTACAAAAAGTCACGTTGTAATTTATGATGACAAAAACGGGGCAAATGCAGCTGCAAGATTTTGGTGGATGTTAAAAGCGGTTGGACATGAAAAAGTTCAAGTTCTTAATGGCGGATTTCAAGAAGCCGAAAAAATAAATTTTCCAACAAGTTCGAAAACAGAAATTTATATTAAAGCAGAACCTTATAAAGTTGACAATTGGAAACTTCAAATAGCTGATATTAATGATGTGGAAGCTGTTTCGCAAAACGAAAATTATATTGTAATTGATGTTCGTGACGTGGAGCGTTATAATGGCGAAACGGAACCTATCGATTTAATTGCCGGACATATTCCGGGAGCAATAAATATTCCTTTAACAGAAAACTTAAACGAAAATGGACTGTTTTTATCACCTGATGAACTTCGAATTAAGTATGAAAATATCTTTGGAAATATCAAAAGCCAGAATACGATTGTTCATTGTGGTTCAGGAGTTACCGCTTGTCACACACTATTAGCCATTGCTTATGCGGAACTAGAAATCCCGAAACTGTATGTTGGATCTTGGAGCGAATGGAGCAGAAACAATAAACCAATAGCAACTAAAAATAAAAACTGAATATTTCATTAAAATGATTCTAAATAAATCGTTACATTTAACACAAAATAACATTAAGAACCCCAAATTCATATTTTAATAAAATGAGAATAATAAAATATATTTCTTTAATCATTCTAGTTTTAACCGTTTCTAGCTTTAAAAAAACAGCGCCAGAACGCGAATTTTATCAACTCAAAACCTATGTTTTACGATCAGATCAGCAAGTTGCAGCCACTGATAAATACCTGAAAGAAGCTTTTCTTCCAAGTCTAAAAAGAATGGGATTCAAAGCTATTGGCGTTTTCAAACCCATCAAAAATGAAAATGACTCCATTAAAAAAATTGTGATTTTAATTCCCTTTTCATCCATGACACAATTTTTAAATCTCGAAGATAAATTAGCCAAAGATAAAACGTACCAAACTGCCGCTGCGGATTATTTAAACACATCATACAAACAACCTACATTCAAACGTATTGAATCTATTTTATTAAAAGCATTTCCTGATCATCCTACCCTAAAACCTTCAAAATTAAATAGTCTTAGAGCCAATAGAGTTTATGAATTAAGAAGTTATGAGTCCGCAACCGAAGCCTATTATAAAAACAAAGTAGAAATGTTTAATGCTGGCGGCGAAATAAAACTCTTCGACCGTCTTGGATTTAATGCCGTTTTTTATGCAGAAGTAATTTCTGGAGCAAAAATGCCAAATCTAATGTATATGACCACTTTTGACAATCAAGAAAGTCGTGATACACATTGGAAAGCCTTTTCGAATTCACCCGAATGGAAAACTCTAATCGCCATGGAAAAATACAAAAACAATATGTCACATATTGATTTTACGTTTGTATATCCAACAGAATATTCTGATTATTAGTTTAATTAAGGCTCAGTTTCTGTATCAATTTCTAACCACATCATCAAAAGTTTGTATCCAATTGTCAGAACAATTGCGCCCAAAAATAATCCGATAAAACCATTATAAACAAATCCACCTATAGATCCTATGAAAATTACCATCATAGGTGCAGGTGCATTTCTGCCTAATAAAATTGGTTTTAGAACATTATCCGACAAAAGTGCAATTGCCAACCAAACAGCAAGAATTATGGCTGAAGTAGTGTCTGTAACAGAAAACATATATATTGCAACCGGAATTACAATTGGCCCCACTCCTACTTGTACAATTGCCAAAATAAGACATAAAATTGTCCATAAACCTGCAAAGGGAACACCAGCAATAAAGAAACCAATTCCTGCCATTACTGCTTGAATAACAGCAACTCCAAAAACGCCTTTAATCACATTTCGAATTGTAATCACCGTTATCGACACAAAATTATCTCCGTTTGTTCCAGCTATTTTTCTAAATATTTTTCTGGAAACAACTACCGAGGAATCGGAATAAATTAGCAAAAAACCAGCTACAATTATCGACACACTAAAATATATAATTCCTTGGCCAAGACCTGCCAACGTTAGTAGCAACCAAGTTCCATACTCTTTTACCTGATCAGAATATTTCAAAATTACTTCTTGTAAATTGTCTGACGATAGCTGCCAAAAATCAATAATGGGTTTTGCAATTGAAGGCCAGTTGGCTGTGCTTCCACCAGGAGGAGGAATCAAGGGTTTTCCTGCAGCATATATTTGCTGAAAATAATTTAAGCCTTCGTATAATGAATATAAAATTAGACCACTCGGAATTATTATTATACTTAATAATAAGCTTATGAGAACCACCGTAGCAATTGTTTTTTTACCTCTAAAAATCTTTATGAATGTATTATGAATGGGATAAATGGATATGGCAATTACCACAGACCAAATCAGAATTAAAATAAACGGTTTCAAAATAGCATAACACCACATCAATAATAAAGACAAAACGCCCAGTCGAATGATAATGTCAACTGTTTTTTCGAAATTATCTTTCAACAAATTTGAATTTTTATGTTCCATTGTTTTAAACCTTTTTGATTAAAGTAAATGTATAAATTATAATTGGGCAATCTCAATTAATTCAAATGCTTAAAATGTTTTTCGTTTCTATAAACCAAACGTAATAAACTCGGTAATACAATCAGTAACAATGGCATCGCAATTATGAAACCTCCAATCACGGCAATAGCAAGTGGTTGATGCAATTCGGAGCCTGTTCCAATTCCTATTGCCAATGGAAGTAAAGCAATAATAGCGCCCAAAGCGGTCATTAATTTTGGTCGTAATCGTGTCGAAATAGAATAAACCAATGATTTATTTACATTTCGATCCAACTTGAATGTTTCTCGAAATTGCAGAAAGGTAAAAATGGCATTTTCGCTAATAATACCCACAATCATAATAATTCCAGTATAACTTCCCACATTCAGTGGCGTATTGGTAATAAATAGCAAAATGTAACTTCCTGAAATTCCCAAAATTGAAATGAAAAGTATAACGATTGCTGCTCTAAAATCCCTAAACAAGAATAAAATAACACCAAAAACCAGTAAACTCGAAGCGATTAAAATCATCAATAATTCTTTGAAAGATTGCTGTTGATCTTTGTAAGCACCAGCATATTCAATATAATAACCACTTGGCAAATGAATATCACTAGACACTTTTTGTTGAATTTCTGTCATCACGCTTCCTAAATCTCGATTGTTCAATCTTCCGGTAACAACACTCATCATTTGCAAATTTTCACGTTCTACTTCGGCAACTCCTTTTTGAGCAGAAATCGTAACCAAACTCGAAATAGGAATAGATTGACCATTTGGCAAAAATATTTTGAGTTTTTTAATATCTTCCAAGCTTCTTTTCTCCGAATTTTTATAGATTAATCGAATTGGAGTTATGCGTTCATTTTCTAATAAGTTGCCTATAACATTGCCTTCAAGAGCAGTTTGCATTTGAAATTGCAAATCAGCAGGTGTGATTCCGTATTGCGCCAATTGTCGATAATTAGGAACAATAGTTATTGAAGGCCCGGCCAAAACAATTCCGTTGAAAACGTCAGCTGTTCCTTTTACATTTCCAATAATTCCAGAAACATTCTTGGCGATTTTTTGTAATTCTTTTTGGTCATTCCCAAAAATTTTCACTTCTATTGGCGAAACCGAAGTCATCAAATCACCCAACATATCACCTATTACCTGACCAAAATCGATGCGTAAAGCGGGTTGAGTCGCTTCCACTTTTTTGCGAATATAATCAATTACTTCGGTGCTGGTTTTACTTCGATCTTTCTTCAATTGAATCAAATAATCTCCCCGATTAGGCTCAGTTATAAAAAAACCCATTTGGGTTCCAGTTCTTCGGCTATACGCTTCAACTTCGGGAGTTTTAATGATAATTTTTTCGACTTCTTTCATCATTCTATCTGTTTCTTCCAGCGAGGTTCCCGGTGGAGATTGATAGTCAAAAATGATGCTTCCTTCATCCATTTCGGGTAAAAAACCAGTTTCTAAATTGGGCAGAATTATAAAAATAGAAAGTACCAGTGTCAGACAAAAAACGATACTTATAAGTGGTCTTTCGATAAAATAATTAACCCAATTTTGGTGTTTTACACTGTGTATTTTGACTTCTTTTTTAACTTCAACATTATTGTTTTCATTTTTTGTCAACAATAAATAAACTACAGGAAGTAATATCCAAGTAACAAAAAAAGAACAAACCAAAGTAATTATCATCGTGTCTGTCAACACTTTAAAGTATGAACCCGCAACGCCAGTCATCAAAATAAAAGGAAAAAAAATCACAATCGTACTAATTGATGAACCTAACATGGCAGGAAACAAATAGTCAATTGCTTTTTTCAAAAGCGATGCCGTTGGCTCGTCAGGATGTTCTTCATGTGTACGGTGAATTTGCTCTACCACAACAATAGCATCGTCAATAATTAACCCCAAAGCAGCAGCAATTGCACCCAATGTCATAATATTGAAAGTCTGTCCGGTGAAATATAAAACGATCAACGTTAGTGATAAAGTTACGGGAATAATTATCAAAATTGTGGCACTGGCTTTCGCCGATTTTAAGAATAAAACGGCAACAATTATGGCCAATAATAATCCAATTAAAAGACTATCAGTGACACTTTTTACGGAATCATTTACGAAATTTGCTTGCTCATAAAATGGGGTAATTTTAATGTCTTTTGGAAGGATTTTCTTGAGCGCTTGCAACTTATCATTCATGGTATCATTGAGCGAAATCAAATTGGAATTGGGTTGTTTCAATACCGCAACCAAGATACTTTCTTTACCATTGGCATTGACTTTTATATATTCCTTGGCTTCTCTAATTTCGACCAAAGCAATATCTTTCAAAGTCACAATTCCCTTGCCGTTATTGCTGATAACAAGGTTTTCGAGTTCGTCTTTTTTGTCAACCTGCGCATCCGTAATCGTAAGATATAAATACCGATAATCCGATAAATAGCCATTCGATTTGATAAAATTAGTCTGGCTTAAAACCTGCGAAATTGCATTTGGTGTAATACCAAGCGCACTCATTTTGCTATAATCTAAGGACAACCAATATTCTTTTTCTTTACCCCCAATAATCCTGATTTCGGAAACACCATCAATCTGGGATAAAAAAGGTTTTATGGTGAAATTAGCAATTTTCTTAAGCTCAATAGCGGTTCTCCCCTTGCCTTCTATGGCGTAACCAATAACGGGAAGAATGGAAGGATTCATTTTTTCGACCGAAATTTGAATACCAGGAGGAAGATTATTCTGGATTTGACTGATTTGTTCTTGGATTCTGGTTTTGCCCAAATCAATATCGGAATTCCAATCCATAAAAGCCGAAATCTCGCAAGTTCCTCGGCTGGTGGTACTTCGAACGGTTTTTAAATCGGGTACTTTTTTGATCGCGTTTTCAAGCGGCTTTGTCACCGTAACCATCATTTTATCAACAGGTTGCTGACCAGCATCGGCGATGATTTTTATTTTCGGGAAAGTGATTTCGGGAAATAGACTGGTTTGCATTTTCGAATACGAAAAAAATCCTCCCAAAATAATCAGGAAGATAATACTGCTTAATCCGTTTTTATGTCTGACAAAAAAGTTGTTCATTGTAATTTATTTTATAAATGTAGTCTCTTTAACGACCTAAACCGTTTCTCCATTAGCCAAAGTACTAAATTTCTTTCGCTTATTTAAAATCCGATTACATAATTCTGAATCTAATATAAAGCAAACCAAAAGGATTCCAATAAATTGAATCATAATATTAGTCACAAACAAATGACGCTCCACCTCCATGGAGTCAGCAATATAAAGTAGAAAAGCATTAAAGGTAAAAATGGCAATTAGTACGGATGGCAAAAGCCAAATTACTCGCTTTTCTTTGATAAAAAGATAGATTAAAAATACATTCAACAGCAAGATAATCAATATATTAAATATTGGGAAAATATACTGACTAATCAAACTATATCCTCGTACTTCGTCAGTGTAACCAATGTCATAGGCGAAAATTCGGTTCAAATCGGACGGTCTTTCATTCAACAGAAAAAGATAAGACGGATGCGATAGTATAAATTTCGTGTAAATAGGTCTTCCTTCTTTGCCAGCCCAATCGGAGAATTTCGAAAGCGTTGAATCGGTGTAAATTGGATATATTTTTTCGTAAGCATCTAAATGTGAATAATGCATCTTCAACAAATCCACGCAAGGCATTCCTTTATCCGTAAACCATTGTAAATATTCTTTATTTGGCAATATTCGGAAAACTATATTATTCATAATCGGCAAGCGATATCGTTGTCCTATTTGTGCCGATTTCTGTTGAACCACAAAAATAGAACAACTTAATAGTAGAAATAAAATACTGTTTTTTACCATTTTTTTGTCCCACAATAGTGCAATTATGCTAAACATTCCATAAAAAATAATCAGAATATAAGGCCAGCTATCTCTAGTAAAAGAGAACAATATGGTTATTATAATATGGAAAATAATTGAGATTGTTGTTCTTTTATGGAATACGAACAAAAAAGAGGCAATCCATAAAAACGTGAAGGACATACTAAGCGATTCGGAAAGTAGCATATTTGTCCAACCCAGAATATTCCACCATGACATTAGCAAATACCATAAAATTAGAAATATAATTTTTGAATGTGTTTTACTTAAAAATAATAAAATAACATAACCCAAGAAAAACGTACAAAGCGCGTGTAAAATCTTTTGCATGATGATAATCGTATCCGGATCACTATTTGCCATTTTATAGAACAAAGGAACTGTAAAAGGTCTTGGGTAAAAATTAGGTTTTCGCTCTGGAAAATAAAAACTTTTATTCAATAATGACTTGTGTGATTGTTGAAGATAATCATAAGTATCCTCATATCCTTTCCAGATTGGAGGATCAAATTTGATCATAAAACTGAGAAGTAATGTTACAAAAAATAGTAAAAAATTAATTCGATGCGGTAATCTATTATTCATAAAATATTCTTTAATACATGCAGAATGCTTTTAAACAAATAAACATCTTCACCTTAATTACTGCAAAAGTTGGTGATTATAAATTGGGATTTTATTTTTTAATCAATTTAATCTTTATGGTGTCGGCAACACCATAATTTCCGGTAAGCAAAATTCGATCTTTTGGGGTTAAAACTGGCGATACAATTTCAACTTTATCGTCGGTTTCTACACCTTTTTCTATCGGAACTTTAACTGCGGTATTGCTGTTAATCATTTTCATAATCCAAAAAACGGTTTCGGTTTCATCGCTTAAAACAGCGGCTTTTGGCAAAGAAGTTGTATTCGAATTGGATGCTTTTTTAATCCTCACTTTTACAATCAAATTCTCTGGAATATCCTGTTTACCAATAACTTTCAAAACTACACTTTGCGTTTGCGAAACAGCATCGACGGTTGGCATAAATTTAAAAACAGTAGTTTTAATCGCTTTTCCATCAGGTAAAATCGCCTCTAAAGTTCCTCCTACTTTAACGAATTTTTTCAATTCATAAGGCAAACTCAAAACAATGGCAAAACTATTGGCATCATTAATTATTGCCAATTGATCACCATCCTGAACATAGTTTCCTTGTTGCACATTGATTGCATTCACAAAACCACTTGATGTCGCTTTAACCTTAATGTCATTACCAAAATTCAAACTAGGATCAATTTTATTGATAGTATTTCCCAAGACTTTTGATTCCCGTGTTTTTAAGGTAAAAAGCACTTTTCCTGAATTTACATAATCATTTGAACCTACGTTTACCGAACTCAAATAACCAGTCGCATTAGCTTTTATAACGGTTTTTGCCAAATAAGTTGCCGTAGCATTCAGCTCTGTATAACTTTCAATTCCACTTGTATCAATTGAAGTTAAAGTCACGGGAACACTAGCATCGACTTTTTTTTCCTCTTCGATTTTATCTTTACAAGAACTTAAAAAAAGGGGAATTATAGCAAAAAATAGAATCGTTTTCTTCATAGTATTATTCGTTAAAACTCCAATAATTAATTTCATTAATAACTTCAAGTTTGTTACTATTATTCAGGGAAATTGCATTTTTTATATTGATTAAATTTCCAAGAGCAATCACAAAATCTGTTATTTGTGCATCACCAGTCGGTAACAATTTTTTGTTAGCTTCAATTAAAGCTTCCGAAATTAATAATTGTAATTGCAGTTGCTTTTCAATTTCGGCGCTTTGATTTAATTTTTGGTTCAGCATAAACAATTGCTGCTTATATTGCTTATTGTAATTATTTTTATAAGCCAAATTTGTTGCTATAGCGGCTTCATTTTTTTGATGTTGCAACGTTCTTTGATTTCCATCATAAATTGGAACCGAAAGTGCCAGACCAAAACTAAATCCTAAATTTTTATAGCCCATAGTAGCAAAACTCGACCAATATCCAGCATCACCAAGTAAGGAAAGCGAAGGTTTATAGGCATTATCAATGAGTTTATTTTGATTTTCGAGTTTCAACCTATCCATATCAAATTGTTTTAAAAACACAATTTGATCCGAATTTTGAATAGACTTTATTGCAATTTCTGGCTTTTTCAATTTTACCGAAGTCGTATCAGTCTCACCAGATAAATAATAAAGCAAAGCCAAATCATTCTGATTTTGTTGCTTCAATTGCAACAAGGATAATTCTTGTTGTTGAACTGTGGCGCTAAAAATTAAATAATCGGTTTGTTTATAAATTGAATTTTGTGTTAGCTTTTTCAGAATTAAAGATTCTTGTTTTAAAAGCAATTCCAATTTTTGATTATAAACAATCTGTTCTGCACTTGCCGAAGCGGTTATATATTGTGAAATGATACTTTTTTTCAAATCTTTAACAGCAATTTTTTTATTCAAAACTAAAGCGTCTTTGATCAACTTGAATGTTTCCGCTTGCGAATTAATTTGGTTTTTACTTAGAATTCGTTGGTTAACTCCGACCATTCCTGAAACGGTGTGATTATTACTCAATGCCGAATCATAACCAAAATCAGCTATAACTGGCGCATAATTTGCCAATAAATTAGCTGCAATTTGTGGTTTTCTGGTCGCTCTAAAAAGTAAACTATCCAAGGAAGCCGAATGAATCTGATTTTTCAAATCTGATAATAATGGGGAATTGGTTTGTGCTTTTTCAAGGAAATAGTTCAAATCCTTTTCTTGTGAATAGGATTTAACTAAAAATAGAAACACTATAAGGAGTAACTTAAATTTCATTCGGTAAAAATAAGATTTATTTTAAGTAAAACGGCATCGGTTTTAAAAAGTCTATGCCGTTTTGTTAAACTATTTTTTATGATTTTGAACTACTAAAACCACGAAAGAATTGGGTACGATTGATGCACGTGGTCTTGGATTCTCGGTTGTTGGTTGTGGTTTTGCACCAAATTCGGCAGTAGGCAAATACAATTGGTTTGTGATTTTGTCTATGGCAATTGTCCTGGCTCCTTTTTGGGTTTTTATGGTTTCTAAAACCGAAAAAGTCGAAGCGTTATCTTCTTTAATAACCGTAATCGTTCCTTCTCCATTCGAGCTAAAAACTAATTTATTTTTGGCATCAAAAGTAACGCCGTCGCAACCATCACCAATAGGCAAAGTTTTAATTATTTTTCCGTTTAAAGCATCAACAACAATCATTAATTTATTACCACAAACAGAAAACAATCGGTTAGTATCTGTATCAATTGCTAGTCCTGAAGGTTCATCACCAGGTGCAATACTCCAGGTATTTATCACTTCAAGAGTTGCAGTATTTATGGTTTTTATTTCGTTTTTATCTTCAATATTTACATAAACTAATCCTTTATTATTAGTTACTGAAAACTCTGGTTTTCCGCCAAATGCAATTGTTTTTATAACTTGATTTGTATTCGCATCAAGAACGGTTGCATCCTTTGATTTTCCATTGTAAACAAACACTTTTGCGGAGAATTTATCATATAAAATCGCATCTGGATTGACGCCACTTATTTTGACTTTTTCGATTAATTCGAAGGTCTTCAAGTTGATAACTGTTATCGAATTGTCTTTTCCATTACTGATAAAAGCTTTGTTTAAATCATTGGCAATCGCAATTCCGTGAACACCTTTTGTATCCAAAATCGTAGTAATTGTTTTATCTGATTTTAAATCAATCACGTTGACAACGCTTCCGTGAGACAAAAATAAATGCTGATTAACATCATCAACAGAGAGATAATCCCAGCCTTCATTTCCTTCAACATTTATTTTTTTCGATACTTTATAATCTTGGCTTAAGCCATTTGTGATTGAAGCGATAATCAGTAAAGTGGTTATTATTTTTTTCATACTATGTTTTTTAGATTTAATGCAACGCAAAATTAATAGCTAATAAGTGATAAATTTTTAAAATGATGTGAACTGTGAAAATTTAGTGATAAAACAGATATTATAAAGGTTTTGACAAATAAAAAAGTGCTGATTTGCAACACAATCATTAATAAAAACCAATAATATAAAAATCAGTATTCCAATTTCACATCGAAAATACATTATTTAAGTTATTCAAGAACTTTAAAAAGGAAATATTAACAATACCTTAAAGAAACTATTTATTTGAATCAATTCTAAAATTCATTCTACTATATTTGTCTTACAAAATCTCTTGTTATGGAAGAATGTATCTCGGTTTTTGATATGCTAAAAATTGGTGTTGGTCCATCAAGTTCCCACACACTTGGACCTTGGCGCGCTGCGGAACGTTTTCTGGAGGAATTGAGAGCTAATAACTTCTTTCAAAAAACAATCCAATTAAAAATAGATTTGTATGGTTCTCTTTCATTAACTGGAAAAGGTCATGCTACCGATCTAGCCATAATGCTGGGTTTGAGCGGTCAAAACCCCGAATATATTCCAATAGAAAATATCGCAGGAATTATAAAATTAATTAAAGACAAAAACGAAATCAATCTGGGAAATGATAAAATCATTCCTTTCAACTTTTCAAAAGACATTGTTTTCAATAAAAATTTTCTTCCTTTTCATGCAAATGGAATGACTTTTACGGCTTTCGCTAAAGACTTAAATAGTTATATTTCAACATTTTATTCCATAGGTGGTGGATTTGTAGTAAAAGAAGAACGCGTCAATGCCAAAAAGAAAATCCAAATAAAATGTGCATTTCCGTTCCCAATAAACCATGCCGATGAACTTCTGAATTACACCATTCAAGAAAACAAAAGTATTTCGGAAATTGTGTATGAAAACGAAAAATCGATGCGTCCCGAAGCCGAAATTGATCACGAATTAATGCGTATTTGGAACACCATGCTCGAATGTATATATATTGGTTGCCACTCCGAAGGCATTTTACCTGGCGGTTTGAACGTTCGTCGCAGAGCTTTTGATATGCACCAACATCTCATTGGCTTAGCCAATTATGATTCGCCACAAACTTGGCTCGAACAAATCCGGTTAACGGAAGTAAAATTTCGTCAAATCCTGAAATGGGTTAGTTGTTTTGCATTAGCAGTAAACGAGGTAAACGCTTCTTTAGGTCGTGTGGTTACCGCTCCTACAAACGGAAGTGCTGGCGTAATTCCGGCAGTTTTAATGTATTATTTGGTTATAGAAAATCACGAAGCAAGTGAAAAAGAAATCAAGCAATTTTTGATGGTTGCCAGCGAAATAGGAAGTATATTCAAAAAAGGGTCTACTATATCCGCTGCAATGGGAGGTTGCCAGGCAGAAATTGGTGTTTCCTCAGCAATGGCTGCTGCTGCATTATGCGAATTAATGGGCGGAACACCAGCTCAAGTTTTAATGGCTGCCGAAATAGCTATGGAACATCATCTGGGTTTAACCTGTGATCCCGTTGGCGGTTTAGTCCAAATTCCGTGTATCGAAAGAAATACAATGGGCGCAATAAAAGCGATAAACGCTGCGGAATTAGCTTTGGAAACCGATCCTAAAAATGCAAAAGTACCGCTTGACAAAGTTATTAATACGATGTGGGAAACAGCTAAAGACATGAATAATAAATACAAAGAAACTTCTGAAGGCGGTTTAGCAATTGCCGTGAATATGGCGGATTGTTAGAATAAATTTAAAAAAATATAAATATTAAAAATGAATAAAAAATTAACAATTTACCTATTATTATTAACGTTTTACAACCTCCTATTTTCGCAAATAAAGAAGCCTATTGTAGCTCAAAATCCTGTAAATGGATATACAATAAACATAACAACCAAAAATTTAGCCAAAGAAAAAATACTTTTCTATTTTGTATATGGTACCACAAAACAGAATGTCATTGTTGATAGTTTAACTATAAAATCTGATAGTCAAAAGGTGACTTTTAAAATGGATAAGAAAATTATTGGAGGAATATATTTTCTACAAATAGCCTCTAATCCGAAAACTGTTGAACTGGCAATTGATAATAATACCAAAATTAATTTAGAGCTTGGCAATAAAAATATAGAAACTATAAAGTGTACACTTTCTAGTGAAAATAAAGATTTTTTGGACTATCAAAACCAACTTAAAATGCTTGATATTCCTCAAAAAAATGCTTTAAGAAATTCGTTATTAAAAAAATATCCTAATTCAATTTTGAATTTATATTTTAAAATAGAAAACAAAATTTCCGAAACTCAACCTCAAACTTTAGACGAAAAAATAAAATTTAGAAATTCATTTTTTAGTTTTATGGATAAAACGGATAAACGGATTTATTTAATCCCAAATATTTACAAATTATTATATAGTTATGTGAATATTTTACCCATTACTAATGAAAACTACATTCAAAATATAGATTTACTGCTCAACGGAATGGATTGTAAATTGACCACATATCCTGTGTATACAAAATGGTTTATATCCAATTTGAATTATTTTGAATCTAAAAATTTAGAAAAGGCATATACTTATTTTTTTAAAAAATACGTTGATGATGTAAAATGTGATATTCTGACAAACGTAGAAAAAAATGCAGAAAAAAACAGGTATATCACTTCTACAAAATTGCCAAATGGTTCTGTTATTCCTGATTTTACAATGGTTGACAGCGATTTAAAAGAATATAAAATAGCATCCATTTGTCCTCAAAATGAATATACATTTATAGCTTTTTTCAGCCCATCCTGCATACATTGTCAAGAAACAATTCCGAAAGTAAAAATATTATTTGACCAATTAATTGCCTTTTATCCAACTCATAAAATTAAAGTTGTTTCTATCCTGAATGATAAAGATGAATCTTTATGGAGTAAATTTATCGCTGACAACAAATTAGAAAACTGGCTTAATTTAAAAAATACTAATCCCGCTAATAAGTATCAAGAAACCCTAAATGCATATTCAAACCCAAATTTCTTTTTGGTAGATACTACTGGAAAAATAATCCTAAAATCATTTAATCCTTTTGCGATAGCAGAAATATTTAAGCAAAACTTGAAGAAAAATTAATCCGTTTTCTGCATATATTTCGACATAAACAACAAATTAATTCGGTAAATCTATTAAGAAATAAAAAGATAAAAAGTAAAAAACTAATTTTTCAGAATTGCAATTTTTGAATTTTTTTAAAATGTATAGTTTAGTATCTTTGAAGCCGATAATAACAAAAAAACAATACCCAAAGACAACAAAATCTTTGAGCAATTACAACAAAACATTCTAAAGTTTCAAATCCCTAATTTTTAATAACCGAAATGACAGCATTAAATAATAACAAAAAAAGCACAACAAATAGTAGTAATGGAGTCATGTTAAATGCTTATCCAGATAGCATTGGAGCTAATTTGAGTGATATCGTAAGCATGCTAAAAATGCCACAGTTCAAAAATACATTTTCACTTTTTTATGTTTTACCAACCTTTTTCAACAGCGATTTGGATAGAGGTTTTTCGATTATAAATTATGACATCAATGAAGAATTGGTTTCAAAAGAAGATATAAAAGCTCTAAATGAATTAAATATTATGTTGAAATTTGACATTGTTTTAAATCATTTATCTGTTGCTTCCCCGCAATTTAAAGATTTAATCAAAAATGGAGAGCAATCAAAATTTAAAGATTTTTTCATCGATTGGAATGATTTCTGGCAAGGAAATGGAGACCTTAGCGAAGACGGAATTATTGTTCCGAAAAAGGAATTCTTAGATAAGCTTTTCATGCGAAAATCAGGACTTCCTATTTTGAAAATTCTATTTCCTGATGGAACAGAAAAACCATATTGGAACACTTTTTATCAAAAAGTCACCTATCAAAAAATTTTGGTCGACGATTTAAAATCAATTTCAAATTTGAATGCAGAAAATGCTTTACAAATTTGCGAAAAAGTAAACAAAGCTATTGATGAAAATCAGGAATTACAAACTATCGATTTCGGAAATCAATCGGATTTTAAAGAGCAAGTTCTGAAGATTGTAAACAGCAATCGCACCTATTTAGGTCAGATGGATGTTAATGCAAAATCGTCTTTGGTTTGGGAATTTTACGAGGATGTATTATCAAAAGTAGGAAGTTATGGTTGTCAAATATTGCGATTAGATGCTTTTGCCTATTTACATAAAGAAGTGGGCGAAACTAACTTTTTCAACAAGCCGGGAACTTGGGATTATTTAGAAAGAATAAATCAGATTGCAAAAAAAAATAATTTAGTATTACTTCCTGAAATTCATGCTGAGTTTGGGCTGCACTTACACGATGAAGTAGCTAATGAAGGTTATTCTATTTATGATTTTTTCTTGCCGGGTTTAACGATTCATGCCATCGAAAAAGGGACAAATAAAGCAATAATGACTTGGGCTAAAGAAATCATTGCCAAAGGATTCAAAACTGTAAATATGCTTGGTTGTCACGATGGAATTCCAATTTTGGATTTAAAAGGCAAAGAGGTAAATGGGGTTTACCAAAAAGGGCTTTTAGAAGATGAGGAAATCATAGAAATGATGGATCTTATTATAGAACGCGGCGGACAAGTGAAAAATCTATATGGTGCAGACGGTAAAAAAATATCGTATTATCAAGTCAATGCAACTTATTTTAGTGCGTTAGGCGAAAACGAGCAAAAGCTGCTATTGGCAAGAGCTATTCAAATGTTTATGCCGGGAATTCCTCAAATTTGGTATTTAGATATTTTTGCTGGAGCAAATGATTATGATGCTGTTGCCAAAGCAGGAAAAGATGGTCACAAAGAAATTAATAGAAGTACTTTAAGTATAAAAGATATTGAAGATGGGCTGAAAAAAGAAGTAGTTACAAAACAATTAGATATTATTCGATTAAGAAATACCTCAAATGCTTTTCTTGGAAATGTTGCTTTTGATGAAACTATCGAGGAAGAAATTAATATTCTTTGGACAAATGAGAAAGAATATGCTCATTTAATAGCCAACCTTAAAACCCTAGCTTTTTCGATTCGTTATTCCCAATCAGGGGAAGAAAAAAGCTTCCAATTTTAATAGTAGCGTCTTCAAATAAAGACAAAATAGAACAAAAAAAAACCATTTTAAATATTTAAAATGGTTTTTTTGTTTAAATTAATAATAAAAATTACAGTACTTAAATGGATTGTTTTCTCTCTAATTCTAATTTTGTAATTGGTTGGTAAACAAAAGCAACTTCTTCAATTTCTACATCACTTTTATCTAATCCGTAGGCTCTTGTATCAGAAAGAGACCAATTTTTCAGCATGTAATACGAATTTAATAAGAATCCTTCTTTTACGGAAAATTCATTTTCGACAGACAAGAATTTTTCTAAAATAATGAATTTAAAATCAGGTTCCGCATTATATTTAGTAGAACCATCAGGGCGAATGTGCAAATTCAGTTCTTTATTTTTAACTAAATCTTGTACAATTTTCTTGAAATATAATTCCACTTTTGGTTGAATTCTGAAACCAATATTTAGAACAATTTTCATTACTTTATCATCCATTAATTCTATAACTTCATAATTCAAAGTAAAAGGATCATTGGTTCTATTGATATGGAAAAACCAGTAAACATCCGCTCTTTTCGGTTTTTTTGAAAAAATAGATTTCAATACTTTTTCCTCGATTTCATAATTTCTATCCGCTTTTGACAAATAAATTAAATGCGTGGCATATTTAGGAATAGTATCATCATGGCTCAACTCGTCAAGTTGTTTTGTATATTCAACTAGATTAGTAAACTTCAAGAATTTGTTATTTGTTTTTCTTGCAAAATACCAAACATACATCGTCATAAAAATGAAAAGTTCAAAAAACAAGAACATCCATCTTTCTTTAATTTTTATGATATTGGCAACAAAAAAGGCGATTTCAATAACACTAAAAACAGCAATAATAATACCTATCAAAAACCTATTCCATTTTTTAATATAAATTAAATAATAGTTCAAAAGTACTGTTGTCATCAGCATTGCAATGGTAATTGAGAAACCATATGCCGCCTCCATATTGGATGAATTTTTAAAATACAAAATCATCAAAATACATCCAAACCAAAGTATCGAATTTATAGATGGTATATATATTTGCCCCTTAAAGTTAGTTGGATTTTTAATTGTTACACGAGGCCAAAAATTAAGCGACATTGCTTCATTTATCAAAGTATATGAACCACTTATCAATGCTTGAGAAGCAATAATTGCTGCAAATGTCGAAATAATTACTCCCGAAAAAAGAAACCATTGTGGCATAATTGTAAAAAATGGATTTCTATCTCCTAAAAATTTACTTCCTTGAGTCATCAACCAAGATGCTTGACCTAAGTAATTAACAACCAAGGCTATTTTAACAAAAATCCATGTAATTCGAATGTTCTGTTTTCCACAGTGACCTAGATCCGAATACAAAGCTTCAGCCCCTGTTGTACATAAAAACACAGCACCAAGTAACCAAAAACCATTAGGATATTCGACTAATAATTCGTAACCCCACATTGGGTTTAATGCACTAATAATCGCTGGATGTTCCATTATTTGGACTACTCCCAAAACAGTAAGCATCGAGAACCATACTACCATGGCTGGTCCAAAAAAGAAACCTACTTTTTGAGTTCCAAATCGTTGAAAAAAGAATAAACCACACAAAATAACAATAATAATGGGTAGTGTTGGAATGCCAGGAACTACATCGCCTAAACCTTCTACAGCCGAAGCCACAGAAATAGGTGGTGTAATAATTCCGTCAGCAAGAAGTGTTGTAGCTCCAAGAATTGTTGGTATTACTAGTTTTCCTTTTCCAAATCTTTTTACTAGGGCGTAAAGTGAAAAAACACCACCTTCCCCGTGATTATCGGCAGAAAGTGTCAATAAAACATACTTAATTGTTGTCTGGAAAGTAAGTGTCCAAAAAATACAGGAAACTCCTCCATAAACGAGTAATTTAGTTATTTCCCTATCTTTAATAATAGCTTTCATTACATACAAAGGGCTTGTTCCTATGTCGCCATAGATGATTCCCAAAGCAACTAAAAGCGATGCGGCGGTAATTTTTTGAATAGTAGATTTGTTCATTTTGAATTGTAATTTTAATTAATTTTATTTTGGTTATTATTTTGGTTATTATTTTGGTTATTATCTTGGTTATTATCTAATTTTTATTTCAATTTATGTAATTTAATCCATATTAAATCGGTAACCTATACCTGATTCAGTTATGATATATTTAGGTCTATTGGGATCTAATTCAATTTTTTTACGCAGCTGAGCCACAAAAACTCGCAAATATTGTGTTTGATCTGAATAATTGTTTCCCCAAACTTCTTTAAGCAAATACTGATGTGTTAAAACTCTTCCTTCGTTCTTTACTAAAATCAAAAGCAAATTATATTCAGTTGTTGTAAGTTTTACAATCTCATTTTTTTTCTTGACAATTCTCGAAGTAAAATCGACCGAAATAACACCAAACTCAACTATTGGTTCATTTTCTAATCGAATTAAATTACGCAAAGCAGTTCTAATTCTTGCTAACAATTCTTGAGTTCTAAATGGTTTAGATAAATAATCATTGGCTCCATTGTCAAGAGCTTTAACAATTTCGGCTTCTGTATTTTTGACGGTCAAAATTATAATGGGATTTTTGAACCATTCTCTCAATCTTTTTAAAACTACTTGTCCGTCTTCATCTGGTAAACCCAAATCTAAAATAATTAAATCGGGCTGATTATTGGCTGCCATCATCAAACCTTCTTTAGCATTTACAGCAAAAATAGTTTTATAATCATTTGAATCTAAAGTAATTTCAAGCAGTTTCCTGATTTGAACTTCATCATCTATAATTAATATGGTGGCTTGATTACTCATTTGAAATTGCTGCTGTATTCATGATTAATGCTGGAAATCCAATTTTGAAAATACAACCACGTTCTTCTCCATTTTCTAATGTTATTGTACCATTTTGCGCTTCAACAAATCCTTTAACAATAGATAAACCAAGTCCAGTTCCTCCTGTTTTTGAATTTTGCAATCTATAAAATTTATCAAAAACCTTATCGATTTCGGCTTCAGGAAAACCATTTCCGTCATCGGAAATTGTTATTATACAAGACATTAATTTATTGGGGTTGTTTTCAAAATTTACATCAGGAATGTATTCGACTTTTATTTTTATTTTAGCTCCTTTTGGCGTGTATTGTGAAGCATTAAAAATCAAATTATAAATTATTTGTTCCGTCAACCCATAATCTAGTTTGAAAAGAGGCAAATTATCATTGACATTAACTACAATTTTGTGAAACTGCAAATCTTCTTTTAAATGACCCAGAACGTTGTATATCAACTCTTTCAAATCACACCAATCCATTTTTGGTTGAATAACTCCAGATTCAAGTCGTGACATATTGAGTAAATTCTCTACTTGATGATTTAATCTCAAAGAAGCTTTTTCGATTTCGGAATATAATTTTTGCCTATTTTCGTCAGAAATAATAACAGTTTTACTTTGAATGGTATCTATTGCACCCATGATAGTAGAAATGGGAGTTCGCAATTCATGAGATAAAGAATCTAATAATGCGTTATAGAGTTTCATGGTGTTTATTCGAATCTCTTTTTTTTGCACAATTCTTTCTGTTTTTCTAATTTTATAGGACAAAACACCATTTATAAGTGCAATTAGAAAAAACAAAATTAGTAATAAAGAATCTTCGACAGTATTAATATGTATAGTGTAATAAGGCACTATGAATAAAAAATCAAGAATTAAAGCACTCAAAAAAGCACTTAATAATACAGGGTAAATATCTAAAAATGTTGCTAAAAGGGTTACGACAACCATTAATAAATAACCAACAAACTTATAATCAATAAAACTCCTTACAAACAAACACATTGAAGCAACTGCCAATACCGATAGTACTGATATTAGATATTGTTTCTTTTTTTGTATTTGGTCTAGAGAACTCTTCACAAATAATTAACGTTTTGACTTTGCAAACTTAAACGATTTGTTATAAGTATTTTATAATTTATTGGTATTTTATATAAAGATTTTATAAAGATTTTAAGGGATAAGACAATTATAAAAATATTTTAAAAGTAATTGAAATAAAACTAAACCGCATTTAATTTGAAATAAAAAGTGCTTCCTAAGCCCAATTCACTTTCTACACCTATATTCCCGTTTTGAGCTTCGATAAATTCCTTACTTATGGCTAATCCTAATCCAGTTCCTGATTTATGGCTGCCAGGAATTTGAAAATACTTGTCGAAAACTTTAGCTTTATATTGATTGTCAATTCCTTTTCCGGTATCGATTACCTGAAAAACTACTTTGTTGTTTTCGGAGTTCAGTTTAACCATAATTTTGCTATTTTCGGAGGAATAAGTGATGGCATTAGTCAAGAAATTAATCAAAACCCAAGCTGTTTTTTCGTTATCTGCCTTTATATCAGGTATGTTTTCTTCGGTTTCAACGACTAATTCAATTTGTTTTTGCTCTGCTTGCACTTTGACTGCTTCGGTGGCATAATGAACAATTTCATAGGGACTGCTTTTATCAATATTCAACTGAATATTTCCGGTTTCTAGTTGGGATAATTCAAGTAATTCTCCAGTAATTTTCAATAATCGCTGACTATCTTCCTTGATACTGTCTATTAATTGTTTTTGTTCCTCGTTTATTGAACCTGTTTGGTCTTTTTCAAGTAATTGCAAACTTAGTTTTATGGATGAAATTGGGGTTTTTAATTCGTGCGAAACGGTGGCAATAAAATTCGTTTTGGCAAAATCTAATTCTTTAAAAATGGTAATGTTTCGTAAAATAATAACATCACCAATATTAATAGTTTGCTCTTCTCCTGTGGGTTTTATGGTAATATTTACGATTTCTTTTTCAAAATAACTTTCTTTTCCGTCAGCAAAAATTTTCATAGGAAGTGAATTTTGGCTTTCATTTTCCAATTCTTTCTCCATCAAGGATTTCATCAAATCATTTGTCAATGCCAATGTTTCGGATAATTGACCAACTACATCTTCTGATTTCATTCCGATAATTTTCAATGCTTCATCATTTACAAACAAAATAACCCCTTTATTGTCTAAACCAATAATTGGATCGTGCATGTTATTGATTAAAGTTTCTAATCGTTTCTTTTCAAAAGACAATTTATACAAATTACTATTGTTGTATTCTTGTAATTTAACGGCCATGGTATTGAAAGAATTTGCTAAATCTCCAAATTCATTATGATTCATAAAATGCACCCGTTCCGAATAGTTTCCTGCGGCAATTTCCTGAATACTTTCGGTAAGTTCCTTGATAGGATTGGCAATGTTATTGGGCAAATTCACCAAAAGATTAAATGCAATCAAAAAACAAAGCGTTCCTGTTATAGCAATCCATAAGTTACCCGTTTCGGCAGTTTTATTGGCAATATCACTTTTGTTTTTTATGGCATTCATATTGAGTTTCATAATCTCAAAAATTTCCTTACGTATTTCATTTTTGGCCACTTCATTTGTACTGTTTGTTTTCAAAAGAACAAAACTATTCTGCAAATTATGTGTCGCAGTATCTTCCCCCGGCTCCGTAATATTTCCTAATTGATGGTTCAAATTAATTTCAAATGTTGCCAAAGCCATTTTTCCATTTACACTTATTTCATCCAATGAAAGCAACATATTTCTTGAATATTCTAAGGTTTCATAATTCGCTTTTAGAATGTTTTCAGTGTCTTTTTTAATAGAAAAAATATAAAAAGCACTTACTAATGCCAGGATTAAAATCATTAAAAATAATAATCCAACACCCAAGTTTAATTTGGTTTTAATTTTCATAAGAAGATAATATTTGATTTTTAAAGGAATAGGATATCGCCATTCTTCATTTCATTTTACGTTTTAGAATCATGGTGATTTCATCTTAAGATAGAATAACAAGATCAATATTTGATAAAGAAAGGTTATTCAATAATCGATTAAAAATTGTCGTTGATAAAATTACTCTAAATAAATTAAAATGCGGTTTTCCAATACAAACTGTTGTGATTTGTTTTTGTTTAACTACTTCTAACATTGCTTCAGTAATATTTTTATTTTTCACTTTAATCACTTCAGCACCCAATTGTGTGGCAAGTTTAAAATTATTTATCAAGTAACGTTGTTTATCAAGAGCAATAGTATCACTACTTTCTTTGGGCGTTTCTACATACAAAACATACCAATCACTATTGTAATAACTGGCTAATCGAGCTGTTTTCCGAATAATATTTTTGGCGATTTTATCATTGCTGCTTATACATGCCAATAATTTTTCGTGGCGTAAAGCTATATTTTGGGGTATTTCTTTTTCTACTTTTCGAACCACTTGACTCGCTACTTCCTTCAAAGCTAATTCTCTTAATTGTAGAATTTGATCTGATTTGAAAAAATTATTTAAGGCGGTCTGAATTTTATCCTCGGTATAAATTTTTCCTTCTTTCAGGCGATCAATCAATTCATCCGAAGTCAAATCAATATTAACCACTTCATCAGCAATTCGCAAAATAGTATCCGGAATACGCTCCTGAACATCAACATTGGTAATGCGCTTTACGTCTTGATTTAAACTTTCAATATGCTGAATATTCACTGCCGAAATCACATTTATTCCTGCTTCGAGAATCTCCAAAACATCTTGCCAACGCTTTTCATTTTTGCTCCCTTCAATATTTGTATGCGCCAGTTCATCAACAATCACAACTTCCGGACGCAGATTAATAATCGCCTGAACATCCATTTCTTCAAGTTGTTTGCCTTTATAGAAAATTGTCCGCCGCGGAATCACAGGCAATCCTTCTAATAATTCGTGTGTTTCCTTACGATTATGCGTTTCAATATAACCTATTTTCACATCAATTCCGTTTTTCAACAAAGTGTGGGCTTCCTGCAACATCCTAAAAGTTTTGCCCACACCAGCACTCATACCAATGTAGATTTTAAACTTCCCGCGACGTGATTTCTGAATTAATTCCAGAAAATGTTTAACGTTATTTTCTTTTTCAGTATCCATTGCTGTTTTAGTCTTTTGGGTATAATTTTGTCATTTCAACAAATAGCTGAATTTCATTCCTATTATGTTTTTTACCTATTACAAGACTGACTTATTTCAACGCATCCAAAGCAACATTCAATTCCAAAACATTTACTGTTTCAGTTCCCATTATAGCTGGTGTATTAATTTTACTTGCTACCAAAGCTCTTACTTTTTCTTCTGGTAATTTTCTAGCTTGTGCCACTCTTTTCACCTGAATCAAAGCTCCTTGGGGAGAAATATTCGGATCCAATCCACTTCCCGAAGCCGTAACCATATCCGATGGAATATCTGATTTTTTCAAGTAAGGATGCGCTATCAAAAATGTGTCAATTCTTTTTTGAACCAATGCTAAATACTCCGCATTACTTGGTCCTTTATTGCTTCCTGCACTTCCGGCTGCATTATAATTCACTGCCGAAGGTCGTCCCCAAAAATAATTGATCTTGTCAAATTTTTGACCAATCTTTTGATACCCCACTACCTTTCCATTTACAGAAATAGTTTCCCCTTTTCCGTTATTTGGACTTAATTGTGCAATAAACCAAATTGCTACTGGATATATTGCTCCAAACAAAATTACTGTTAAAATTGTAAAGGTTACAATTGATACTAATTTTTTCATTTTTTCTATTTGTTTTTTCAACCAACCTTTCAGGTTTTAAATACCTGAAAGGTTTATTGATTATTTTAAATTACTAAATAATTAAGGATTACATAAATAACGCCACAGCCAAATCAATTAATTTTATTCCAATAAAAGGAACAATTATTCCTCCTAAACCATAAATCAAGAGGTTTCTTTTTAAGATAGCACTTGCACCAATTGGTTTATAATCAACACCACGCAACGCAAGCGGAATTAATATTGGAATAATAATTGCATTAAAAATCACCGCCGATAAAATAGCACTTTCTGGGCTATGTAATTGCATGATATTCAAGCCTTGCAAAGCTGGAATCGATGTGATGAAAAGCGCCGGAACAATGGCAAAATATTTGGCTACATCATTCGCAATCGAGAATGTAGTAAGCGTTCCTCGGGTCATCAATAGTTGTTTTCCTATTTCAATAATTTCAATTAATTTGGTTGGATCATTGTCCAAATCGACCATATTTCCGGCTTCTTTTGCAGCCTGAGTTCCGCTATTCATGGCAACACCAACATCGGCTTGCGCAAGAGCGGGTGCATCATTTGTACCATCACCCATCATCGCCACCAATTTACCCAGTTGTTGTTCGTTTTTGATGTAATTCATTTTATCTTCAGGCTTGGCTTCGGCAATAAAATCATCGACACCAGCAGCTTCGGCAATAAATTTGGCTGTCAAAGGATTATCACCCGTAACCATCACCGTTTTTACACCCATTTTTCGCAAACGGTCAAAACGTTCTTTCATTCCTGTTTTGATAATATCCTGTAATTCTATAACCCCTTGAACTTGATCGTTTTTCAAAACTACCAAGGGTGTTCCTCCTTTAGTAGAAATTGCGATAACTGCTTGGGCGGTATCTTCTGGAAAAGTATTTCCTGCTTGAATTGATATATTTTTGGCAGCATCCTGAGCCCCTTTTCTTATGTTAGTTCCATCTCTCAAAACTACTCCACTGGTTCTAGTTTCGGCAGTAAATTTGATTAAAGTAGCTCCTTCAATAGACAGTTTTTGTGCCACTTCTAATCCCGCTAATTCTACAATACTTTTTCCTTCTGGAGTATCATCGGCAAGTGAACTTAATACAGCCGATTTGATAAAATCCTCTTGAGAAATCCCTTTTGAAGGATAAAAATTAGTCGCTTTTCGGTTTCCAATAGTAATTGTGCCTGTTTTATCCAAAAGCAAAACATCAATATCGCCGGCAGTTTCCACCGCTTTTCCTGATTTTGTAATTACGTTGGCACGCAATGCTCTATCCATTCCTGCAATTCCGATAGCGGATAATAATCCACCAATTGTGGTTGGTATCAAACAAACAAATAAAGAGATAAAAGCGGCAATTGTAATTGGAGCTTTTGCAAAATCGGCAAACGGTTTCAGCGTTACGCAAACAATTACGAAAATCAAAGTAAACGCTGCCAATAAAATGGTCAAAGCAATTTCGTTTGGTGTTTTCTGACGGCTTGCTCCTTCGACCAAAGCAATCATTTTATCTAAGAAACTTTCCCCAGGCTCGGAGGTTACAATAACTTTTATTTTATCAGACAATACTTTTGTTCCTCCAGTTACTGATGATTTATCACCTCCTGCTTCCCGAATTACAGGCGCACTTTCTCCGGTTATGGCACTTTCATCTATAGTTGCCAATCCTTCGATTATTTCGCCATCGGTGGCAATCAAATCTCCAGATTCACAGATAAAAACATCGCCTTTTTTCAATTCAGAAGAACTGATATTTTTGATTTCGCCATTGGCTAAAACCTGTCTTGCGGGTGTTTCTTCACGTGTTTTTCTTAAACTATCGGCTTGTGCTTTTCCACGGGCTTCGGCAATAGCTTCGGCAAAATTGGCAAACAAAAGCGTGGCTAATAAAATTAAGAATATAATTAAATTATAAACAAAACTACCTTGATTTTGTGCGCCAAATAAAATGGAAATACACACAACAAACATGATAGCAGTTCCGATTTCTACGGTAAACATTACCGGGTTTTTGAACATTACTTTTGGGTTAAGCTTTACAAAAGATTGCGCTAAAGCTTCTTTTACTTGCTTACTTTCGAATAATGAAGTGGATTTATTAGTACTCATTTTTTATATTATTTTAAAGTAAAGTATTCTGCCAATGGTCCTAAAGCCAAAGCGGGGAAGAAGGATAAGGCTGCGATAATGGCGATTACGGCAAAAACCATAATTCCGAAAATAGTTGTGTCTGTTTTTAAAGTTCCCGCACTTTCTGGAATGTATTTTTTATTAGCCAACAATCCAGCAATCGCTAATGGTCCAATTATAGGAATGAAACGTCCTAACAATAACACAATTCCTGTGCTGATATTCCAAAACGGATTATTATCACCTAAACCTTCAAAACCTGAACCGTTATTGGCAGAACTTGATGTGAATTCATATAACATTTCTGAAAATCCATGATGCCCAGGATTATTCAGCCAGCCGGTCGCTTTACCAGGAAACCAATAACCCATTGCCGTATCATTTGCCGCAAAATAAGAAGCCAAAGCCGTTCCTGCCAATATCAATAATGGGTGGAGAATAGCAATGATAGCAGCAATTTTAACTTCACGAGCTTCAATTTTCTTTCCTAAAAATTCTGGTGTTCTTCCTACCATTAAACCCGAAATAAATACAGCGAGAATGATGAAAATATAGAAATTTAACCAACCTACACCGCAACCTCCATAAAACGCATTGACCATCATAGCCAGCAGTTGCATCGCTCCAGAAACTGGCATCGAACTATCGTGCATACTATTTACCGAACCTGTAGAAATCACGGTAGTCGCAATACTCCAAAACCCTGAAATAGCAGGACCAAAACGGACTTCCTTACCTTCCATGGCACCAGTAGCTTGAGTAATTCCCATTCTTTCGATAGCTGGATTTCCGTTGATTTCGCTTATAACTGTTGGTATTACGAGCAGTAAAAAACCCACAGTCATAACGCCAAAAACAATCCAAGACAATTTTCTTTTGTCAAGGAAAAAACCCAAAGCAAAAATCATCGCAAACGGAATTAATAATTGTGCCACCAACTCCACCGCATCTGTAAAATAAGTTGGATTTTCTAATGGATGTGCCGAATTAGCTCCAAAAAAACCGCCGCCATTTGTACCAATATGTTTGATTCCGATAAATGCTGCGGCAGGACCTCGAGAAACTTCAACTTTATCGCCTTGTAAAGTGGTGATTTTATCTTTTCCTTCAAAAGTCATTGGCGTTCCGCTAAATATTAAAACAACAGCCACAATAGCCGAAAGTGGCAATAAAATACGGGTGCAACTTTTGATGAAATAATTGTAAAAATTTCCTAATTTATCGGTTGATTTTTCTCGCATAGCAACAAAAACCATTGCTGCTGCTGCCATTCCCGTACCTGCAGAAACAAATTGTAAGAACATTAAAAACAGTTGACCTAAATAAGAAAGTCCAGTTTCGCCTGAATAATGTTGTAAATTACAATTAACCACAAATGAAATAGCGGTATTAAATGCCAAATCAGGTGTCATTGATGGGTTTCCGTCAGGATTTAGCGGTAAACTTCCTTGAAATAGTAAAACGAAAAAACAAAGAAAGAACCAAACCATGTTTACACTCAAAAGTGCTTTTAGATGTTGTTTCCAGTTCATTTCTTCAGTAGAATCGATGCCACTAATTTTGAAAATAAATTTCTCGATTGGATTAAAAATTGGATCTAATATTGTTTTATCACCCAAATATGTTTTGGCAATAAATTTCCCTATTGGAATAGCCAAAACAATTGAAATGATAAAAATACTGATGACTCCAAAAAGTTCTGTGTTCATATATTTAATTTTAGATTGTTGATTTTAGATTTTAGATTTCTTCGTGACAATCTTAAATTCTAAAAATTACTTTTTTTTAAAATTTTTCGGGTTTGATTAATACATAAACCAAATAGCCAAAAACGGCGAGGGAAATAATAAATAGTGCTGTCATGATTTAGATTTTTTCAAAAAATTCGACGGATTTAAAACAAATGGCAAACAATAAAACGGCCAATGCGAGTAAAAGAATAGTGATTATCATAGTATGATTATTTAAGATTACTATCGCTTATGCCAAAAGGTGTTCCAAAAAAATAAAATAAACACAAAATACTACATTACAAATACATACAGATTTAAACAAAGTTTTAAACAAAAAAAAGCCTATCAAAATGATAGGCTTTTCTCAAAATAGTAGTTTTATTATTGAATGTTATATTCGTCTAATTTTCGATAAAGTGTTGCTACTCCAATTTCTAAAAGTCTAGCCGTTTCGGCTTTATTTCCTTTGGCATAATTCAACACTTTTTGAATGTGGAGTTTTTCTATACTTTGCATCGAAAATGCCGATAGTATTTTGTTGTTAGTATCCGTTTGATGCTGGATTTCATAAGGTAAAACTTCCGAAGTTAAAACGGTTCCATTAACCAAAATAACCGAACGTTCTATCACATTTTTGAGTTCCCGCACATTTCCAGGCCATTTATAAGTGCTTAATTTTTGGAGGAAATCAGGATCAATTGTAATTGTCTTTCTGTTGCCAGTATTAGAAAATTGGTCTACAAAATAACTTGTCAATGGCTCAATATCTTTTATTCTCTCTCGCAATGGCGGGATTTTTATTTCAAAAATATTCAGTCTAAAAAACAAATCAGAACGAAAACGGTGTTCTTCGCTTTCGGTTTTTAAGTCTCTATTTGTTGCGGCAATCAGGCGGAAATTAGATTTTTTGGGTGTGGTATCGCCTATCGGAATATATTCGCTCGTTTCTAAAACACGCAGTAATTTTGCTTGCAATTCTAGTGGCATTTCCCCAATTTCATCCAGAAATAAAGTACCTCCGTTTGCTTCTTCAATAAATCCTTTTTTGTCTTTGATAGCACCTGTAAAAGCACCTTGCTTATGTCCGAACAATTCACTTTCAAGAATTTCCTTGCTAAAAGTACTGCAATTTAAAGCCACAAAAGATTTCCCTGCGCGATTACTATTTTCGTGAATGGCTTGTGCAAAAACTTCCTTTCCTGTTCCTGTTTCACCTGTTAAAAGTACTGTCGAATTGGTTTTGGAAACTTTTTGAGCCAAATCAATCACTTGTTCCAAACCTTTTGATTTTCCTATAATGGTATCAAAAGAATATTTATCAGAAATTCGTTTTTCGAGTTGTTTGACTTTCTTTTGCAATTGTACTTTTTCTAAAGCTTTGTACAAAAGCGGAATAATTTTATCATTGTCATCGCCTTTGACAATATAATCAAAAGCACCATTTTTCATGGCTTGAACTCCATCCGAAATTTTGCCATAAGCAGTCAATAAAATCACTTCGGTTAAAGGGAAAGCTGTTTTTATTTTTTGAGCAAAATCAACACCATTCCCATCAGGAAGTTTGACATCGCAAAGTACCACATCAATATCATTTTGCTCTAGTTTCTTGAAACCTGATTTTAAATCGGCTGCTTCCAAAGCATCAAAACCTTCCGATTTTACAATTCGAGCCAGAAGACTTCGTAGTTTGTCTTCGTCATCAATAATAAGGATATTTTTCAAAATAGATATTAGGTAAATTTATGTTTCAAAATTAGTGTTTTTAGGCATTTATTGAAGAAATTGACTAAAACATTTTTTTACCAACCTTCGTTTAAACCATTTTTCAAAGCCATTTGATATTTTTCAATGTCAAATTTATATAAATCTGGTGCTTTATGCGCGCCGCCTTTTCTGCTCTCGTCCAATTTTAAAAGAATATCATAACGTAGCATTTTTCTAAAAAAGTTGCCACGATTTAGCTTTTTACCGAGAATAATTTCATACAATTTTTGAAGTTCAGGCATGGTAAATTTCTCGGGCAATAAGTTTAAACCAATAGGTTTATAGTTTAATTGTTTTCGAAGTGTAATCAAGGCTTTGTCGAAAATGCTTCTGTGATCCATCATTAATTCGGGGATTTCATCTATTGATTTCCATTCGCAAGCATCCGAAAAATTGTCTACAACTAAATTGACTAACGAAAAATCAACTAAAGCATAAAAGCCAACAGAGATAAATCGCTGCTTATGCCAAATAGTATCATCAAATTCTTCGAAGAATCCTTCGGAACGATTCAAATCACCAAAAACTCGAAATTGTTGCAAATAAATATTTTCGGCTCCCGTTCTTTGCTTAAGAATTCTATTGGCGGCATCATTAATATTTTCCTCTTTTAAAACATAACCTCCGGGTAATGCCCAAAGATTATTTTCCTTCATCTTGGTAACCAAAACCTTTAAAGTAGCATCGTAAAAACCAAAAACTACACAATCTAAAGACAAATGTGGCATGTAAATTTGCCATGCTTTATCTGACCCTTCTTTAATTATTTTTTTAAATTCCATTGTTATAAATTGGCTGTAAAATTACAAATTTCATCATAACTTTTCCAATATAAATACATTATTGAAAAAATACAATTCTTTTTTTGTAAATATTAAAAAAAATAATTAATATTGCTTCATAATGAAGCAATAAAAATGCTGTTAACAAAAAAACCATATGAAAAAATTCTCATTTTCGAAAATTGCGAAAATTTCGCTTCTTTCAACATTAGTTGTTTCTGGAGTTTCTTGGAGTAAAAATCCTGAAATAAAAGATGCAAACGGTAACCCATTAATTACTGTTAATGGTTATACTTTTTCTGATTTAAACCAAAACGGAAAATTAGATAAATATGAAGATACGCGTCTTCCGATGGCTGATCGTATTCAGGATTTGATAAGCAAAATGACCGATGATGAAAAAGCAAATATGCTTATCGGAATTGGAATGCCAGGTTTTGATGCAACTACTTTTAAGTTCACAACTGAAGGTTTCCAAGGAAAAGTACCAGGAGCTGCAGGTGGAACTTTTGAATTAAAAAGATTAGGAATTGCATCCGTTATTGTCTCAGACGGTCCTGCTGGATTGAGAATTAATCCAAAAAGAAATAACGATTCCAACTCTTATTATGCAACTGCATTTCCTGTTGGAACTTCATTGGCTTCGACTTGGAATACGGAGTTAATCAATACTGTAGGAAAAGCAATGGGTAACGAAGTAAAAGAATATGGTGTTGATGTTTTACTTGGACCTGGAATGAACATTCATAGAAATCCTTTGTGTGGTAGAAATTTTGAATATTATTCGGAAGATCCTTTACTTACAGGAAAAATTTCGGCAGCAATCGTAAATGGTATTCAATCGAACGGCGTTGGAACTTCGGTTAAACATTTCGCTGCAAACAATCAAGAGCGCAATCGTATGGGTGTAAATGCTCATGTTAGCGAAAGAGCTTTGCGTGAAATTTATTTAAGAGGTTTTGAAATCACTGTAAAAGAAGCACAACCTTGGACAATAATGTCTTCTTACAACTTGATTAATGGAACGTATACTTCTCAAAGAAAAGATTTATTGACAACGGTTTTAAGAAATGAATGGGGTTTTAAAGGTTTAGTAATGACCGATTGGTTTGGTGGTTATGATGGATTTTTTGGTAAAAACTCTCCTTTTTCTCCAAATGCAGTAAGTGATGTTAATGCACAATTATCTGCTGGAAATGACTTATTGATGCCGGGAATGCCAGCTCAAAAACAAGCAATTTTAGACAATTTAAAAAGTGGAAAATTATCCGCAGCTGTTGTCAACAAAGATTTGACTCGCATTTTAGAATTGGTTATGAAATCGCCTTCAATGAATAACTACAAATATTCAGAGAAGCCAAACTTAAAAGAAAATGCAGAAGTTACTAGACAAGCTGCAGCCGAAGGAACTATTTTATTAAAAAATGACAAAAACACTTTACCATTCACATCTAAATCTGCGCCGTTAGCAATTTTCGGATTAACATCTTATGATTTTATTTCAGGAGGAACAGGAAGTGGTGATGTAAATGAAGCCTATACCATTTCATTAATTGACGGATTAACAAATTCAGGATTTTCAATTGATAAAGATCTTGAAGGTTTATACAAACCATACGCAGCGGATCAAAAAGCAAAAGAATTGGATCGTCGTGAAAAAAATGGCGGATTAATGGCTACCCCAAAACGTCTTTTAGAATTAGAATTAAGTAAAGAAATTATCGCAAGCAAAGCCAATTCGTCTGAAGTTGCTTTAATTACAATAGGAAGAAATGCTGGTGAAGGTGCTGATAGAAATGTCGACGAAGACTTTAATTTAGCCGCTGACGAAGTAGCTTTAATCAACAATGTTTCTGAAGCTTTTCATGCCAAAGGCAAAAAAGTAGTTGTAGTTTTGAATATTGGTGGTGTAATTGAAACTGCTAGTTGGAAAGACAAAGTAGATGCAATTCTTTTGCCATGGCAACCGGGTCAAGAAGGTGGAAATTCTGTTGCGGATGTTTTCTCAGGAAAAGTAACGCCATCAGGAAAATTAACCATGACTTTCCCAGTGAAATATGAAGATACACCTTCTGCTAAAAACTGGATTGGAACGCCTGCCGAAAACCCAACAAGCGTAACTTATGAAGAGGGAGTTTATGTTGGATACCGTTATTTCAACACTTTTAACGTAAAACCATCTTACGAATTTGGTTACGGATTATCGTATACAAACTTTGATGTTTCTGGTTTAAAACTAAGCGCTGCCACTTTTGCTACTAAATTAACTGCAACAGTAACGGTTAAAAACACAGGAAATATAGCAGGAAAAGAAGTGATAGAATTATATCTTTCGGCTCCAGCCAAAAATATTGACAAACCAAGTTCAGAGTTGAAAGCTTTCGCCAAAACAAATTTGTTGCAACCAGGAGAAAGTCAAACCATTACTTTGACAATAAACCCTAAAGATTTAGCTTCATTTGTAACTGATAAAAATGCTTGGATTGCTGAAGCTGGTACTTACAAAGTGTCTATTGGAACTTCATCATTAAACATCAAACAAACGGCTAGTTTTTCTGTAGCAAAAGAATTGGTAGTTGAAAAAACAAATTCTTCGTTTGTTGCTGATGCTAAATTTTCAGATTTAAAACATTAAATTGGTGCATAAAATGCTTGTTACAACTTCTGTAAAGAAGTAGCTATTAAAAGCCTGACAGAAATGTTGGGCTTTTATAACTAAAACTAAATTCGATTTTAATTTTAAGAGGACAACTATTTTCTGTTTTCGAAATATTAAAATATATATTTGACGAAATAAAATTAAAACCTATGAATAACAATACTATAACTTCAAAACCCCACTACCCTATTTTAGACGGATTGCGTGGTGTTGCGGCATTGATCGTGGTTGCTTTTCACCTTTTTGAAGCCCACTCAAAAGGGCCTCTTTATCAAACATTAAATCACGGATACCTTGCTGTAGATTTTTTCTTTTTACTATCTGGATTTGTAATTGCTTATGCTTATGATGATCGATGGGGGAAAATGTCGATTGGAAATTTTTTTAAACGACGATTAATCCGTTTGCAACCCATGATTATTATGGGAATGATAATTGGTGCTCTGTTGTTCTATTATCAAGATTCGGTATTGTGGCCTCATATACATGAGGTTCCCGTATGGAAAATGCTACTGGTTATGGCTATTGGTTTTACTTTGATTCCCGTTCCGCCGTCTTTAGACATTCGTGGTTGGACAGAAATGCACCCGCTAAACGGACCAGGTTGGTCTTTATTTTATGAATATATAGCTAATATTCTGTATGCTCTTTTTGTTAGAAAATTTTCAAAAACAGTACTTTCAATTCTCGTATTTCTTTCTGGATGTGCACTAATTTATCTTACTTTAACAACTCCAGAATGTGATGTAATTGGGGGTTGGTCATTAGAACCTGCACAAATGCAAATAGGTTTTTCTCGTATGATGTATCCCTTTTTTGCAGGAATATTGCTTTTCAGAATGGGGAAATTAATTCAAATAAAAAATGCTTTCTTTTGGAGCAGTTTTCTAGTTATAATTGCTTTGGTTATGCCTAGAATTGGCGGAAGTGAGCATATGTGGATGAATGGTCTTTATGAATCTTTTGTAATTATATTCTTTTTTCCTTTCATTATATTTTTGGGTGCTGGAGGAGAAATAAAAAGTAAATTTTCTTCAAAAATATGTAATTTTTTTGGCGATATATCCTACCCCATTTATATAACACATTATCCTATAATATATATTTACACCGCTTGGGTTGCCAATACTAAAATTTCTATTAGTGAAGCCTATCCTGTAACCATTTTAAGTTTTTTATCGGCTGTTTTACTTGCCTATATTTGTTTGAAATTGTATGATATTCCGGTAAGAAAATGGATTAATAAAAAACTTTCATAAACTGGATATTTATTTTTCTAAAGCAATAAAAAAATAAACAAATTTTCATTTTTGATAATGATATAAAAAATGGATTCGGTATAAATCGAGTCCATTTTTTTGTTTTAAAAGGAATAGTTTTTACTACTTTTACAGCCTAAATCTAAAGCAAAAATGTCTGCATCTAAAAAAGATTACAAAAGAATTACCACAAAGTCATTAATAGAAATGAAATCTCATGGAGAAAAAATCTCTATGCTTACGGCTTATGATTACTCCATGGCAAAAATCGTTGATGCTGCCGGAGTTGACGTAATATTAGTGGGGGATTCTGCATCGAATGTTATGGCGGGTCACGAAACTACTTTGCCCATTACTTTAGACCAAATGATTTATCACGCATCGAGTGTGGTTCGTGCTATTTCAAGAGCTTTAGTTGTTGTCGATTTACCTTTTGGAAGTTATCAATCGGATCCAAAAGAAGCTTTGCGTTCTTCTATACGAATTATGAAAGAAAGTGGCGGACATGCTGTAAAATTAGAAGGTGGAAGTGAAATTTCAGCTTCTATCAAAAAAATATTAAACGCTGGAATTCCCGTTATGGGACATTTGGGTTTAACCCCACAATCTATCTATAAATTTGGAACTTATACCGTTCGTGCCAAAGAGGAAGAGGAAGCCGAAAAATTAATGGAAGATGCCAAACTGCTAGAGAAATTAGGCTGCTTTGCAATAGTTATCGAAAAAGTTCCTGCACATTTAGCCGAAAAAGTAGCCAAAAGTGTTGCTATTCCTATCATAGGTATTGGTGCTGGTGGCGGTGTCGACGGGCAAGTTTTGGTTATTCATGATATGTTAGGAATGAATAATGAATTCAGTCCTAGATTTTTACGTCGTTATATGGATTTGTACGAAGGAATGACAAAAGCAATTGGCCAATATGTTACTGACGTAAAATCAAGCGATTTCCCAAATTCTAGTGAGCAATATTAATTTAGACTTCTTAGATTTTTAGACTAAACTTAGACAAATTAGATTTAAAAGTTGTAAAATATTATTTATTTTCTTAAGATAGAAAAATAGCTTGAAATGAAACAAATATTCAGAATCACATATCTAATACCCTTTTTAGTTTTATTCATCAATTGCAATTCTTTTGGACAAAAAATTAATGATTATTCAACAAAAATTGACAGTTTAATAAAAACAACCAATGTTAGACAATTTAACGGTGTTATTTTAATTTCTCAAAACGGAAAAATAAAATATTCAAAAGCATATGGCTTTTCAAATTTTGATACTAAAAGAGTATTAAATATTAATGATCTTTTTGAGATAATGTCAAATAGCAAACAAATAACAGCTGTTTTAATATTGAAAGAAGTTGAAAAAGGGAATATTGATTTACAATCGCCAATAAAAAAATATTTGCCTAATTTAACTCAAACTTGGGCAGATTCAGTTACTGTTCATCAATTATTAAATCATACTCACGGAATTGAAGCTATTGATAAACCATTACTATTTAAATCAGGAACAGATTTTAAATATGGAAATTTATCAAATATACTTTTAGGGCAAATAATAGAATTTTCTTCAAAAAGAACTTATTCAGAAATGGCTAATGAACTTTTCAAAAATTTAAGAATGAAAAATACTTTTGCCTATTCAAAAGATAAGATGCAAAAAGTGGTTTCCGGACATATTAATAAAGAAAATTCATTTAAGGTTGTAAATTCAACACAAATTAAGGAAGAAAACATTCCTGCTGACGGAATAATTACAACGGCAAAAGATTTATCAATCTGGAACAATAATCTTCATAAAGGGAAAATATTAAAATCCAAAACATATCAATTAATGACAACTTCAACAGTGTTTGCCCAACATGATGTTTTTGGAAAAGAAAAAGTTGGTTATGGTTATGGAATACGAATTTGCGAAAATGACAAAAAAAAATATATTGGTCATACAGGTTTGGGAGATGGATTTGCATCAATGAATTTATATTTTCCAAAAAAAGATATAAGCATAATCGTCTTGGAAAATCAAATGAATGAAAAGTTCGAATTGTCCTATTATTTCGGAATCGAAATAAAAAAAATAATACTGAATACAGATCCACTTTAAAAATCTAAGAAGTCTAAATGAAAATCGTTTCCACAAAAAACAACCTCCAAATTCTGTACGAAGACAACCATCTTATTGTGGTGAACAAGCGTGTGGGCGATATTGTGCAAGGAGACAAAACGGGCGACAAACCCCTTTCGGATGTTGTAAAAGAATACATCAAAGACAAATACAACAAACCTGGAGAAGTTTTCTTGGGAGTGGTACATCGACTAGATCGACCAACAACCGGAATCGTAGTTTTTGCAAGAACAAGCAAGGCTTTAACCCGAATGAATGAATTATTCAGCAACCGCGAAACCCAGAAAACCTATTGGGCAATCGTAAAAAATAAACCTCAAAATTCCGAAGATAAACTCGTTCATTACATCAAACGAAACGAGAAAAATAATACTTCAAAAGCACATAATAAAGAAGTTCCCGAAAGTAAAATGGCTAGTTTAGATTATAAAATAATCAAAGAACTGAACAATTATTTTGCTTTGGAAATCAATCTTCATACCGGAAGGCATCACCAAATTAGAGCACAACTTTCGGCAATTGGTTCGCCTATAAAAGGTGATTTGAAATATGGTTTCGACCGAAGCAATCCGGATGGCGGGATTCATCTTCATGCTCGAAAACTGATTTTTGTTCATCCTGTTTCTAAAGAAAACATTGCAATTGTTGCTCCAGTTCCAAATGACGTAATTTGGAATGCTGTATAATTATAAAAAAATGTAACTTTACATAAACCCTAAATAATAAATAAACATGAAAAAGATACCCCTAATTATCTGTTTAATTTCTTTTTTGAATATCGCTGCTCAAGACCATTTTTCAGGCATAAATACTTCTCGTAGAGTCGGTATTTTGAATGCTGGAGTTAACCCCGCTGAACTTTTGAATTTAAGTTCAAAATATGAAACAAATTTATTTTCATTGAGTATTAATGCCTCCAACAATAAAATTGGATTTAGTGATATTGTAAACGGAAATAATATTGAAGACAAAATCTTAAAAGGAAATGAACCTATAAATATGCGCGTAGATGCTGAAATTTATGGTCCTGGATTTGCCATTAGAATGAATAAATGGGCTTTTGGATTTTCTACTAAAGCCTATGCTAAATTAAATCTTGTAGACGTTGACCCTAATTTAGGAAATGCAATAAATACAAGTATCAATAACCTTACTTTGGGTTCCTCCACTACAATAAATAATAATTACAATCAACGGTTGAACGGAACAAGTTGGGGAGAAATGGATTTTTCATTGGCAAGAAATTTATTCGAAAATGAAAAACATAAATTCAATGCCGGTGCAACTTTAAAGTTATTATTTCCTGGTTCTTATACCAATTTTGGTTTAGATCAATTTCAAGGAACTATCAATGTGATTGGCACAGAGGCGTATTTGAATAATACAAATGCTAAATTAAACATTGCTTATTCTGGAAATTTAAACGGAAATTTTGCTAATTTCAATGATTATACAAAATCAATGTTTGGACAAATGAATGGAGTTGCAGCAGATTTTGGTCTTAATTACCAATTGAAAGATAAAAGCGGTTATAAAATAAACACTGGTTTATCGATTAGAAATATTGGCGGAATGACCTTTGACAATGCTGGAAATTCATCTACAAATTATTCCTTAAAAATTCAATCTACAATTGCTAACCCAAATGGATTAGCGATGAGCCAATTTCAAAATAGTAGCGATCTTAAAGGAATTGAAACTGTTTTGCAAAATAATGGTTACTTAACAAAAACTGAATCTAATACTAGCATCAAGGTAAAATTGCCAACAACATTCACCTTTTATGCTGATTTAAAAGTATATTCTAAATTGTACTTAACTCTTTACACCCAACAAAAACTTGGAAATGACAGCAAAGACAATCAAGTAACTACACAAAATGTAGTTTCGGTGATTCCTCGATTTTCTTTAAAGAATTTTGAAATTTATTCCGCTTGGTCTGCGAATGAAATTTCTGGAACAACTGGTGGTTTAGGATTTAGAGTTTATGGATTCTATTTAGGTTCTAGTTCAATCGTAACCGCATTGGTTAGTGATACAAAACAAGCCGATTTATATTTAGGATATAGATTGGGATTAAAATAATTTCAATTTATAAAATTAATTATTGATGAATTATAAAACTGATATTGGATACCGAAAAGAAAGTTTGATAAAGTTGCTGAATGCCGTTATCGTCTACGAAAACGAAATCATTCAAGCTTTATATGACGATTTCAAAAAGCCTGCTTTTGAAACTGTGCTTACCGAAACGAGCTATGTAATATTAGAATTAAAAGACACTATTAAAAATTTGAAGAATTGGGCTAAGCCAAAAAGAGTTTTTCCATCCTTACTCAATTTCCCTTCAACTGATTGTATTTATAAAGAACCTTACGGCAAAGTATTGATAATAGCGCCATGGAATTATCCATTTCAATTGGCGCTTTGTCCTTTAATTTCAGCAGTTGCAGCCGGAAATCAAGTGGTAGTAAAACCATCCGAACTTACTCCGAAAACCTCCGAAATAATTGCCAAAATAATCGCAAAAGTATTCGACAAAAACCATGTTGAAGTTATTGAAGGCGGTGTCGAAATTTCGCAAGAATTATTGGCGCAGCGCTGGGATTATATATTTTTTACAGGAAGTGTCGCCGTTGGTAAAATCGTGGCAAAAGCCGCTGCCGAAAATCTTACGCCAGTCACCCTTGAACTTGGTGGAAAAAATCCTTGTATTATTGACGAAACCGCTAATTTGAAATTGGCTGCCAAAAGAATCGTTTGGGGAAAATTTATGAATGCAGGACAAACTTGTATTGCGCCTGATTATATCTTGATTCAAAAGGATATGAAAAGTCATTTCGTAACCTACTTAATAGAAGAAATTACCAAAGCCTACGGGCAAAATCCTGTTGAATCCCCTGATTTTGCACGAATCGTAAATACTAAAAATTGGCAACGATTGGTCAATATGATCGAGCCTAAAAAAGTAATTTTTGGCGGACAAACGGATATCGAAAATTGTTACATCGCTCCTACTCTACTTGAAGAAACGTCTACTGAAAGTTTAATCATGGCTGGCGAAATATTTGGTCCCATATTGCCCATTCTAACTTACGAAAGTGAAACAGATATTGAGGCGATTTTGTCCAAATACGAAAAACCGTTGGCTTTATATATCTTCACCGAAAATCACGCATTTTCGAAAAAAATAATTCAGAATTATTCTTTTGGAGGTGGTTGTATCAATGACACAGTTGTTCATTTTTCGAATAAAAGAATCCCTTTTGGAGGTGTGGGTCATAGCGGAATTGGCGCTTACCACGGAAGCCTTAGTTTTGATATTTTTTCGCATCAAAAAGGAATTGTAAAAAAAGCAAATTGGCTAGATTTACCGATGCGTTATGCACCTTATAAAGGAAAATTAGCAACCATCAAAAAAATATTAAAATGGTTGTAAATAATTGAAGCTTAACAACAAAATTTTAAAAAATTAGAAATTAAATATTAATAAAATATGACACCAATAAAAGACCAAATAGCAGAAATAAAAACCAATGGATATCAACTTGATTTTGGAACTGTTTTCGAACATGCTTTCGAAAATTATAAAAAAATAGCCTTGTATGCAGGTTTACTCTTTTTTGTGTTTACAATATTACTTTACATTCTTATAACTGCTGGATTTATCAGCTATATTGGAATTAAAAACATGGAAGAATTCCTTAATAACCTGAAAAGTTTTCAAACTCAAAAAACGATACCAACAAATATTCTACTACCGCTTAAAGCTGGTTTAATACTGTTTTCTAGTTTATTATCTCCTTTTATTGCTGGATTTTATAACATGGCGGATTGTGGTGAAAAAGGGAACGAATTTCATGTTTCAACGATGTTTAACTATTACAAAGCGCCTTATTTTTGGAATATTTTTAGCGCAACATTATTAATTTCGCTATTAAGTACTGGACTTTCTATTCTTTTGGAATTATCTGGATTCGAAATTACTGGACTTTTAATTTCTTTAACAATATCATTTCTGACCTTTTTGACAATACCATTAATCATTTTTGGAGACTTAAATGCTATTGATGCAATAAAATCAAGTATTATAATTATTTCAAAACAACCAATTATCCTTTTAGGATTAGTTATAGTAGCCATTATTGCAGCACTAATTGGTCTATTCGGTTTATGTATTGGAATATTTTTTACCTATCCGTTTATGTTTTCAATGACATATGCTATTTATAGTTCTATTATTGGAATTAATTCCGAAGTAGAATTGGAACAAGTAGATTTTGAAATTTAATCTATTTAGAAATAACCTCGAAAATTTTTATTAATATTACAAAAAAACAATAACTAATCACAAGATAAGATCCCAAATCTAATCCTAACTTAACCAACAACGCCCCCAAATATGTTGAATAACATAATAGTATCAATTATTTCAACCGTAAATAATTATTTTTTGTTAAGTAGTAATTTGCCTGCACATAATTCTTTTTCAGTAGATAAATTAATTACAAGTATTAATTTATTTGAGGTTGCCGCACCAATTTTAATTTTATTATCTTTTTTATTGACCTATAAGTTTTTGAAAATTAGATTATCCCAAAGCAATAAATTTGCAATAGGTCAAACAAAAGAAGATTCTATTAATAAAGAAACCCAGTTATATTTGCTGTATATGGGAATACTAATTCCTGGTCTTGAAATTATTTTCACTTATTTTAATGTAAGACCAAAGAGTTTATTAATTTTAAACAGTAGTTTGGGATTATTTTTCTTAATAGTATATTTCATTAGTAAAAAATCATCTATAGTCTTTCGGAATATACAGCCAATTTTCAAAGCTATTTTTACAATTACTTTTTGCATAATAATACGAAATCTAATTTTTACAAAAACGGACATAATACCTGTTATAGCTTTTATATTATGGTTCTTCTTTTCCTATGACATTCTCAAACCCATTAAATTATATTGGTTATTTATTACATCCGTTTTTATACTTATTTTAACCCTTTTTGTTTTTGATATAATACCCCAAAAAACAACTTTCTTACTTTTTAATTACTCCTTAATAATTCAAGTTATAAATTATGTAAGGCATAAATTTGAACTAAATAGTAAAGATAAATTTCGGTTTACCAATGAAATTGTAAATAAAGGAAACTCACTAACGATTGCGACAAATACTATTGGTGAAGTGGCTTTTTGTAGTGAAAACATATACTCCATCTTGGGATATTCAGTAGAAGAAGTCATGGGTTTTGAATTTTGGAAACTTACCGAAGATTCCGAATTTAATAGCGAAACGTTTATAGAAAATTATAGTGACAAATATATATATACCAGAAAATTAAAGTGTAAAAATGGTGCCTACAAATACATTCAATGGAAAAATAAAAGACATTCTGAAAACCTAATTATTTGGATTGGAGAAGATATTAGCAATGAAATTAACATTCAAAATCAGTACAAGAATTTAATTCAAAATGCTACTGATATTATTTTTGAAGTAGATGATTACGGTAATTTCACCTTTATAAATGATTTTACAATTAGAACTCTAGGATACAATTCTGAGGAGACACTTAATCGAAATTATTTGGAATTCATCCGAAGTGATTATATCGATGAGATGATGGATTTTTATCAAAATTTACCGGAAAAGCACAATGATTTTACAACTATTGAAATTCCATTAATAAAAAAGAACGGTGAAGAAATATGGGTTTCCCAAAAAGTAATCGTTCGAAGAAACGATTTGGGAATTATTATTGGTTATTCAGGAATTGCTAGAGATATTACTATTTTGAAAAATATTCAAACTGAAAATCAAAAACGCCAACAAAAAATTGAAAATTATAATTCAACTATCAAAGATTTATCTACAACAAATTTCAGCGAAAGTGAAGATTTAGACAGCATTATAGGCACTATTATAAATGCTGCTGCAAAAGCTTCAAATAGTGATCGAGTAAGCTTTTGGAGATATACTGATACTAAAATAGTCTGCAAAAAATTATACCTCTTAGATGACAACCAATTCGGAAAAAAAATCACTTTCAAAAGGAAGAAATATCCCATCTACCTTGAATCGATAAAAAATGATACTCAAATAATAGCAAATGATGTATATAATAAATGGGAAGCTTCCGAATTTATAAATGATTATTTTTTAAAATATGAAATCAAATCAATGCTTGATATTCCCATTTTTAATAATGGTCAATTAACCGGTACAATTTGCTTCGAAACAACTAAATTCAAAAGAAATTGGGATAATGAAGACATTAATTTTGCCCGAACAATTTCAGATATTATATCATTACAAGTAACTTTAAAAAAACGCTATCAAGCAGAGAAAAAATTAGAATATAAAAGTGAACTTTTATCAGCAATGGCTTTGTGCACAGAAAAATTTCTAATAAGTAAAAGCATCAATGAAATGTTTGTTGCAACCTATGAAATAATGGGTAAAGCCACAAAAGCAGATCATCTTTTTTATTATGAGTTAGATAAAACCACAAATTTATTTAATCAAAAATATAAATGGGCAAAAGAAGGTATTACCATTCAAATAACTAAATTACAGTCATTTACCTATGATAATTTAAAAGAAATTATAAGTAATGCAAATAGAAAAAGACATTTTCAATCTATTACAAGTAAACTTGAAGATTCTTTCTTTAAAGAACTAATGGTAAATAATGAAATCAAATCCATACTAATTTTACCTATATATATTGAAAATGAATTTTTTGGTTTTATAGGTTTTGATGATTGCCACAAGGAAAAAAAATGGGCCAATGACGAAATCAATATTCTACAAATACTTGCCAATAATATTACTTCGGCATTAGAGCGAAATAGAAATGAAACTATACTATTCGAAAGTCAAGAAAAATTTCGATTATTAGCTGACAATATTCCAGGAACTGTTTATTTATCTAATATTGACGAAAAATGGAGCAAGATTTATATTAATGATGAAATCGAAAAATTAACTGGCTACAAAAAATCAGATTTCCTTGAAAACAAAATAAGCTATATAGATTTAGTTCATCCTGAAGACAAAGAAAACGTACAACAATCCGTAAATAGATTAATTAAAGAACGTAAAAAAATACAAATTATTTATCGAATTATCCATAAAGAAGGACATCCTGTTTGGGTTGAAGAGTTTGGAGATAGCATCAAAAAAGACAAAGAGATCAATTATGTTGGAGGAATATTTTTTGATATAACCAATAAAAAAGAAGCCGAAGAATCATTGATTGCGAAAGAAATTGCCGAAGCAGCTAACAAAGCAAAATCAGAATTCCTTGCAAATATGAGTCACGAAATCAGGACTCCACTCAACGGAATAATAGGTTTCTCAAACTTATTGATGAAAACTAATCTCGAAAAAGAACAAGAAAAACAGATGACTACCATAAATCAATCTGCTCTTTCTTTATTGGATATTATCAATAACATTCTTGATTTTTCGAAAATCGAAGCAGGAAAACTAGAATTATACATCGAAAAATGTGATATCAATGAAATCTTATATCAAATAATCGACTTAATATCCTATGAATCTAGTCAGAAAAATCTAAAATTAGAGTTAATCGTTAGCCCTGATATTCCTAAATATTTGTGGACAGATGTTATTCGTTTAAAACAAATATTGACTAATCTTCTAGCCAATGCGGTGAAATTTACCGAAAAAGGATCTATTAAATTAGTAGTTTCTGTGCTCGAAAAATTAGACGAATCTAATACTAAAATTAGATTTGCAGTCATAGACTCCGGTATTGGAATACTCGAAGAAAACAGAAATAAAATTTTCAATGCTTTTTCACAAGAAGATAATTCTACTACGCGAAAATTTGGAGGAACAGGATTAGGTTTAAGTATTTCGAGCCAATTATTGGAATTAATGAATAGCAGCCTTCAACTTGAAAGCCAAATAGATACAGGAAGTACCTTTCATTTTGATTTAGATTTAGAAACCTGCAATCAGACAACAGAAGATCAAATCGTAATTCCAATTAAAACCAATATTCAAGACAACATTAAGATAAATGAACGCTTAAAAAAATTGAAAGTAATGATTGCTGAAGATAACAAAATCAATATGTTATTACTCAAAACAATCATTAAAAACCTATTTATTGATGCTATTATTTTTGAAGTTTTTAATGGAGCAGAAGCTGTTGAACAATTTGAAAACATAAATCCAGATATTGTATTTATGGATATTCAAATGCCTTTGATGAATGGTTTTGAAGCGACAAAAGCAATTCGGAAATTAAAATCAGGTAAAAACATTCCCATAATTGCGGTAACAGCAGGAACCGAAAAAGAAGAAAAAACAAAATGTTTAGAAGCGGGAATGAATGATTATATTTCGAAACCAATCATAAAAGGGATTATCGAAGAAACAATAATTAAGTGGCTAAAATTGTCTTAATAATCATATAAATTTGTATATTTCGAAAATAAAATCTCACAAAATATATAAATTATGAAATGGATTGGAAATCGTCAAAGTGATAATGTAGAAGACCAAAGAGGAATACATCCTGTTGGCAAAGCTGCCATAGGTGGCGGTGGAATAGCAATTGTATTTTTCTTGCTAAAAATGTTTCTGCCAAATAGTGCCCCGTTATTAGACACTATTCAAAATCAAGTACAACACACGCAAACAAACACCGCTACCGCTGGTGATCCTACGCAATTAACGGCGGAACAAATAAAAACTGGCGAACTTGCCAAAACCATTCTTGCTTATACCGAAGATACTTGGGGAGCAATTTTCAAAGAAAACGGCATGACTTATGAAAACCCAAAAATGGTATTGTTTTCGGATAATGTAGAAACCGCTTGCGGAAGCGCCACATCAGCCTCAGGTCCTTTTTACTGTCCGGGTGACCACAAAGTATATATAGATTTAGAGTTTATGAAAGAACTCAAAAGTCGTTTTGGTGCCGAAGGCGGCGATTTTACAACCGCTTATGTAATTGCGCATGAAGTAGGGCATCATGTGCAAAACCTTCTCGGAATTTCTGAAAAAGTGACCCAAGCACAGCAAGGAAAAAGTGAAGCCGAAGCCAACCGATTGTCTGTTGCACTAGAACTTCAAGCCGATTTTTATGCAGGTATTTGGGCCAATAAAAACAAACAAATTATAGAAGAAGGTGATATTGAGCAAGCTTTAAGCGCCGCAAGTGCCGTAGGCGATGATGCCATACAAAGCAAAATGCAAGGTCATGTAGAACCTGATACTTTTACTCACGGAACTTCGGCGCAACGTATTTATTGGTTCAAAAAAGGATATACAACTGGCGATATGCGTCAAGGTGATACTTTTAAGGAGTTGAATTAATTTTCAGATGGCAGGTTGCAGATAGCAGTTGGTAAATATCCACTTTGTAATCCCGAAATTTCGAGATTATTGAACAATGAGTAAGATGTTTAGTTTTTCCAAAAAATGAAAATAAAAATGAAAATTATACAATTAATAGCATTACTCTTAGTGTTTTCTGCTAGCTCAGCACAGAAAAAAGGAAAAAAAACAATTGTTACAATTCCAAGTGCTCCTGGAATAGTTTTTGAAGTTGGAAAAGGCGAAATTTTAGAAGGCGCAATCAAAATTAAGTTTGCAAAAGACACAAAAGAAGGAGTAAATGCCGAAACTAAATATTTGACGAATTTATATGGTGAATTAAATGTTGATTGTAAACCTTTTGGAAGTGAATTTTATAATGTTAATGGCAAAATATACAACTTAATAAATATAGAATTCATTAACAAAGATGGTAAAACCAAAGACGAGTTTACTACTATTTATTTTGATGTAACCGATTGTAATAAAAAGTAACGCTCCACAATTTCGAAACCTACTTAAACATTTTATTTCAACAAACACAAGCAATCAAAAGCACATCGAAAAAATTAGCAGTACCTTCGCGCCAACTTAAAGAAGTAAACCTAAACAATTGTGTTTGCTTCATAAACACAATTTATGTCATTCAACTCATTAGGATTATCTGATGCTTTACTAAAAGCCATCACCAAAAAAGGGTACACAACACCGTCTCCAATACAACAAAAAGCGATTCCACCAATCTTAGAAGGTAAAGATGTATTAGCATCGGCACAAACAGGAACAGGAAAAACAGCTGGTTTTACATTACCTATTTTACAATTATTATCACAAGGAAAACAGCTAAGTCACCGACCTATTCGTGCTTTGATACTAACGCCAACAAGAGAATTAGCGGCACAAGTATTTGCTAATATAAAAGAATACAGCGAATTTTTAGACTTAAGCAGCGCCGTAATTTTTGGAGGCGTAAACCAAAAACCACAAGTTACCCAATTGCGTCAAGGTGTAGATATTTTAGTAGCAACTCCTGGACGATTAATCGATTTGCAAAATCAAGGTTTAGTTGCCCTTTCCAAAGTGGAAATCCTAGTTTTGGACGAAGCCGATCGTATGTTAGACATGGGATTTCTTCGAGATATCGAACGTATTATGAAAGTATTACCTCCAAGAAGGCAAAACTTAATGTTCTCGGCAACCTTTTCTAGAGACATCAAAAAATTGGCAATGGGTATTTTGCACCATCCTGTTCAGGTTGAGGCAACACCCGAAAACACAACCGTTGATGCCATTATTCAAAAAATATATCATGTTGCCAAAGAGAAAAAAACAGAATTAATCATAAAATTGATTACTGAAGGCAACTGGAAACAGATTTTGGTATTTACCCGTACCAAACAAGGTGCTAATAAGTTGTGCGAAAGCATGAATAATGCTGGTATTATCGCCGCTGCCATTCACGGTAACAAAGGTCAAGGTGCACGAACAAAAGCCTTAGCCGGTTTCAAAAACGGAAGCGTAACCGCTTTAGTCGCTACCGATATTGCTGCGCGAGGACTAGATATTCCATTATTACCGCATGTTATCAATTTCGAATTGCCAAATATTCCCGAAGATTACGTACACCGTATTGGTCGTACAGGAAGAGCTGGTGCAAGTGGCGAAGCCATTTCGTTAGTGAGCCCAGACGAAACCACTTTTTTACGCGATATAGAAAAATTGGTCGGTATCAAATTGCCATCCCAAATGATTGCAGGTTTTGAGCCAGATCCAAACGCATCAAAAGAGCCTATTAAACAAGGGCAAGGCAGACAACAACGCAATTCAACTCCAAGAACATCAAAACCAGCTACTACTTCATCACGAAATGGAAATAATAGCTTTGGTCCAAGACGCCCCAATCAAAATAATGATAGACGTTCTAATAGATAAATTGTTTTTCAGGAGCACACGATTTTCGTTTCTTTAGAACTATATCCCGCTTTACGTTGCAATCT
>CANBWX010000002.1 GCA_947373225.1 Flavobacteriaceae bacterium
ACTTTTATTGGTGAATAATTGGCGTTTTCGGGCATGAGATACAAGCAATCTTGTTCTTTTTGGATGCGTTTTACCGTGAATTCTCCGTCGATAAAGCAAATGGCGATTTTGTTGTTTTGAGGTTCTAAACTTCGATCTACCACAAGTACATCTTTGTCGTTGATGCCAGCGTCAATCATCGAATTTCCCTTGACTTTGATGTAAAAAGTTGCCAAAGGATTCTCGCTTAATTCTCTGTTTAAGTCGATGTTGGTTTCCATAAAATCAGCCGCAGGCGACGGAAATCCTGCCGAAACACCATCTTTTACAAAAGGAATTCGGAGTTCGCTTTCGAAATCAGGATTGAAAAAAGTTAGTTTTTGATCTTTGTTTATTGACATCGTATTTCGAGAATATCTTTAAAATTAGTGGTGTATTTTGGTGATAAATGATTCTGATTCATATTCCAAGTCAGGCTCAAGTTTTGCGTGGCCAATTTTACCTGAGTATAGCCAATTTTGTTATTGAGTTTATCCATAACTTGCATTAAAGCCAAATGTTTTGGATTTTCCTCGTCGAATAATTGAAATTGTTTTTGGTTTTCATCAATCAATTCGGTGACAATTATGCCCGCTTTTTTGAACTTCATCCCTTCATTTCCTTCGTGTAATTTTTTCAACATAGCAATCGCCGTGTTCGAAATAGTGAGCGTTGAATTTGTCGCAAAAGGCAGTGTAACCGCCATGTTGAAATAATATTTCGAGGTTTCAATCGTATGTTTATCAATCACAAGCATTACAATAATCGTGTGGCAACAGGAGTTTTGCTTGCGCAATTTCTCTGCACAAACTGACGCAAATGTCGCCACGCGTTCGCGCAACAAATCGAAATCAGAAATTTGTTTAGGGAAACTTCTCGTGGTGGCAATACTTTTCTTTTGGTCAACAACGGGTTCTAAATCCAACACCGATTTTCCTTCCAGTTCATATTTCAAACGCATTCCAACAACACCCATTTCTCGCTTAATCCAAGCTTCGTGTTGCGGCTGAATAAAATCGAAAGCCGTGTTGATTTTTCGCAATTTCACCTTTTTAGTCATTCGATAACCAATGCCCCAAACGTCTTCAATCTTCGTCCATTTCAGGGCTTTGATGCGTTTTTCTTCGGTATCGATTACATAAACGCCTTGGGTTCTGTCTTGGAATTTTTTGGCAATTTTGTTGGCAACTTTAGACAAAGCTTTAGTTTCGGCAAAGCCAATACAAACCGGAATTCCGACCCATTTTTGAACTCTTCGTTTCATTTGAAGTCCATAATCATGATAGTCTAAAATAGTTAAACCATCAAAATTCAGGAAAGCTTCATCAATGCTGTAGATTTCTAAATTGGGTGTAAACTGCCCTAAAATTTTCATCACCCGATTACTCAAATCGCCATATAGAGCATAATTAGAAGAGAAAATCTGAACGTTTTTTTCGCGTACCAAATCTTTAATTTTAAATGCTGGCACACCCATTGGGATCCCAACAGCCTTGGCTTCGTTGCTTCTAGAAATCACGCAGCCGTCATTATTGGATAATATCGCAACAGGTTTTCCGTTGAATTTCGGTTGAAAAACACGTTCGCAGGAAGCGTAAAAATTGTTACAATCGACTAAAGCATACATCCTGCGAAATTACAGAATAGCCGATGATTGTGGTGTGGATAAAAAAAGAATTTTGATGATTGTTGATAAAAATTTTGGACGTAGATGACGCGGATAAAAACGAGTTTTTAAATAATTATAATAAATTAAAAATCCGTTTTATCCGTGTTTTGCCTTAGCAATCCGTTTCATCTGCGGCACAGTTAGATTAGAAAAATTACTCCAAAACAGAGCGCAGTTCTTTGCGATATTGCGAGGCACTCTTTCCGGTAAACTCTTGGAATGATTTATTGAAATAACTGAAATTATTGAAACCACTTTCGAAACAAATTTCGGAAATGCTTATGGGTTTTTCTGCCAATAGTTTCGATGCGTGTACCAATCGATATTCATTGACAAACTTAGTGAAAGTTTTAGAAGTTATTTTTTTGAAATACCTGCAAAAAGAAGGAATCGTCATGCTTACTAATTCCGCCACTTCGTCTAAAGTGATTTGTTCTTGAAAATTATCTTTCACATAATTAAAAACAGTATTGATTTTGTCATTATCCTGCATTTGCATTTCCATCGAAAATCCTTCGGCGTTCAAAACCTTGAATTCGGTGGCTTCTCCCAATTCATTTAGAATCGAAAGTATGGTGAGCAGTCTCTCAAACGGAAGCTGATTTTCGATAAGTTCAATTTTGCTTCCAATTCTTTTTTTGGTTTCACCAATAAAGACAATACCTGATTTGGCTCTATTGAATAGCTGCTTGATATTTTTCATTTCCGAAATTCCGAAAAAATCAGTGCCAAGGAAGTCAGGCTTCATGTGGATTACCGTTTCTTTTTTGTTTCCGGTTTGTTCATCGGTAAAACCACAATGCGGCAAGTTGCTTCCTATAAGAATAAGGCTGCCACTGGTATAATAAGAAATATGGCTTCCCACTTGGCGTTTGCCCGAACCACCGTTTATATATACCAATTCGATTTCGGGATGGTAATGCCAAAGGTGCGCTTTGCTATTGCTATTCTCTTCGTATTTAGAAACCGTAAAGGAACTTCCGAACGAAGGTTCTATAATTTGACAGACGGCTTGATTCGTTTTCATACTATTCTAAAATTAAGAATCAGAACAAAATTAACTCAAATTAACACACAATTATCTTTTTTAACCTTTATCGATTTCGTAAAAGGTAATATAGCATAGTAATAAGAAAACACGGTGTTATTCTTCACCAAATAGCTGCTATATCTTTGACATAAATAAATTCATTATAAATCTAAAAAGAACAATTATGAAAAAGATTTTAAAATTTAGTTTAGTATTGGTAGTAGCATTAACAGCGATTAGTGCTCATGCAGCAGATGTAGATTTTTTATTAAAAGTAAAAAAAGAACAAGGAAAAAGAATCACATTTGCTTTCAATGAAGTAAATAAAGTTGCACTTACTATTTATGACACAAATGACAAATTGATTAATTCAGAAGAATTAAATTCAAAAGGAATTATTAACAGAACCTATGATTTGAATGCTTTGCCAGAAGGAACTTATTTCCTTGAAGCGGAATCAGAATTTAAAGTTGCTAGATATGAAATTTCAGTTGATGGTACAATTGCTTCATTGGCTGATAGCCCAGTTTCAGTAGTTTACAAACCAGTTTTTGTAAATAAAAATGGATTAATATCGTTGAGCATTTTAAATCTTGATAAATCTCCAGTTGAAATTAAAATTTATGATGCAGATAATACCGAGGTATATAAAAGTGCGGTATTGACAGATCAAAATGTTTCTAAGTTTTTTAATATCAATGAAACAGAGCTAAAAAATTACACTTTTGTTATGTCTTATGATGATAAGGTGTTTACCGAAAGTTTTAAATAGTGTTGAATAAATTTGTTGTAATAAAGAACAGCTCAATTTTTTTGAGCTGTTTTTTTATTTAGACAATATTTCCTAGAATCTTATCCATAACCCAACTGGTGTGGCTAGCGGTCAAGCCATTGGAGGGATGTTTGCTATTGCCAAGAAGATGTTCCCGTATTTGTTCTACATGATAGCGTTGGATGTTTTCAGGATTTTCAATCATAAGCTCTATTTGTCCTTGTTCATTGGAAAGTGACAAAGGATGATTTTCGAAAATGGAGAAGCTAATCTTGCCTTTGCTTCCCAAAATTTCTACGGAATCTTCACGCTCATTACAACCAAAATTCCAACTTCCTGTTCCAGTAATTCCAGACTCATGAAGCCAGCATGCCGTAACAGAATCATAGGCGGAATACAATGCTTGCTGATTATTACAGATACCAGATGCCTCTTTAATATCTCCCAAAAGATGGGTAAATAAATCTAAGCCATGGCTGGCTAGGTCATCAAAATAACCACCTGTCGCTATTTTTGCATCGGTGCGCCAATTATATTCCCCTGACAAATCGATACTATTTGCAGGTTTGCTTAAATGCCACTTTATGTGTCGGACTTTGCCGATGGCATTGGCATCAAGCCATGTTTTTATCTGTTTGAAACGCGGAAGGGAACGTCGGTAATAAGCAGTAAAAAAGGGGATTTTTTTATCTTGAAAGGCGTTATAGATCGCCAGACTATCGTGATAATTTGGCGCTAATGGTTTTTCGATACAGCAAATTTTTCCTGCCAAAGCCACTTTTAAACCATAATATTTATGAGTATCCGGAGGCGTGGCAATATAAATGGCATCAATGTCAGTATCATTGATTAAGTCGTCGGCATTTGAATAATATTTATTAATTCCATGTCGTTTGGCATAATCGGCGGCTTTATCAGCATCTCTTCGCATTACCGCTTCAATTTTAAATCCCTCCGTTTTCTGATAGGCAGGCCCGCTTTTTAGTTCAGTAACGTTGCCACATCCCAAGATTCCCCAACGAATTATTTTTGTGTTTTCGGTGTTATTTGCCATTTGAATTGATTTTGTTCGTTCTAAAAAACCGTTCTATTACAATCTTCGTAAACATTCGCGCTCCGGTATCATTCAAATGGCCGCAGGAAGAAAAATATTGATCTCCTTGCACGACGTTTTCCAGATTATGAATTTCGGGATAGATTTTGTTTGCTTTTTCAAAATAATCCAATCCTTTTACATTCGTACACATGGGCGTCATCACGGCAATAAGATGGTAATTATTCTCTTTACAAATCTGCTTGATTTCTTCGTAATATTTATTGCGAATGGGTTTTAAAGCTGTAATATCATTCTTCATGTTTTCGTGTTTATTACCCAAGGGATGATAACCCAAATGCTCTAAATAATTTGTTGGCACATTAGTTAAAGTGTTGTACGTTTCCCTGAAACCAATAAGCGCATCAAAATTGACATAGCGGTAAAACGGAATATAATACAATTTATTAAAGTCTTTTTCATCAGAAAAATGCTCTCTTATTATTTTCGAATGATGAATATAAGGCAGGAATTTTGCGGCTATTCCGTCAGCTCTTTTTTCGTTAGAAAGTCCCAAATCGGCTTCTAAAATCACGTTTTTTATTTTATATTTTCGTTCCGCCATTAGTTTTAGCATTAACGAAGCTTCGAATAAATGAGAGCCGCTCATGCCGTAATTAAAGGTTTTTAGTCCTTTTTCTTCGAATATTTGGGACACAAAATGATTGTTGGCCCTGGAAGAACCCAAGATGACAACATCATAATTTCGAGCACCAGAATTAAAAACATAATCTACTTTTCCGCGATTGTGAGATTGCAAATATGCTGCCGTATAGGCCCAATCCAGCACCACTAAAAGCACTAGAATGGCTAGTATGATTTTGGCGATTAATTGTATAAAGTTCCTCATTAAAATTGAAAATAGATAAATTCTTTATAATCCGAATAGGTTCCCAAAGCGATAATGACTAGTAAACACAAAACTAGTTTCAGTCCACTGTATTTTCCCGAAATAGGTTCTATTTTAAAACGACTATTCCATTCGATCAGAATAAACGCAAGAACCAACAAAATTAATTCATAACTGTAGCGTTCGTTTACCAAATATTGCGATACAAAATTTCGATTGGTGACTATTCTTTCGAGATAATCAAAGGCAATTTTAATGGATTTTGCTCTGAAAAATACCCAAGCCACGCATGATAATGTAAAAGTGGCAAGAATACTGAAGAATACTTTTATGGAATTCAAATTCCAATGCAACTCTGCCGTTTCCATATTGTCGCGGTTGGTCCCTAATAATAATGAAGGTAGAAAGTACAAAGCATTGATAAATCCCCAAGCTAAAAAAGTCCAATTGGCGCCATGCCAAAACCCGCTTACCACGAATATAATGAATACATTTCGAACCTGTTTCAACTTGCTTCCGCGGCTTCCGCCAAGGGGAATGTATAAATAATCTCGAAACCAAGAGGATAGGGAAATATGCCAGCGTCGCCAGAATTCGGCAATATCTCTTGAGAAATAAGGATAATTGAAATTCCGTAATAAATCCAGTCCGAAGAGTTTTGACATTCCCAAAGCCATATCCGAATAGCCTGAAAAGTCGCCATAAATTTGGAACGCAAAATACACCGCGCCCAGAATCAATGACATGGAATTCATCGAAGTATAATTGTCGAAAATAGCATTGGCATAGGTTGCACAAGTATCGGCAATCACCACTTTTTTGACTAATCCCCAAATAATTTGGTACACACCTTCTTTGGCTTTTTCGAAATCGAAGCTTCGTTTTATTTTAACTTGTGGCAATAAATGAGTGGCTCTTTCGATAGGACCAGCCACCAAAAGCGGAAAATAACTCACGAATAAAGCATAATCAACAACGTTTTTCTCGGCTTTTATCCTTTTGTAATAAATATCAATTACATACGATAATCCGTGAAAAGTATAGAAAGAAATTCCAACCGGAAGTATAACATTTAGCAAAAACGGACTAGAATGTAACCCGATAGAAGTTAAGGCTTGCGAAAAGGAAGCTGCGAAAAAATTATAATATTTGAACGCGCCCAGAAAACCTAGATTGACGATAATACTCAACCAAAACCAGAATTTTCGACTTCGTTCGTTGGTGCTTTTTTCTATTTGAATTCCCGTGAAATAATCTAATAAGGTCGAAAAAAGCAATAAAAATAGAAAACGCCAATCCCAACAAGAATAGAAATAATAACTCACCACAATTAGAAAAGTGTTTTGCGTGCTTTTATTTTTACTAAAAACAAACCAATACAGTACAAATACGATTGGTAAAAACAGAGCAAATTGTAAAGAGTTAAAAAACATTTGTTGGAATCTATGGTTTCAAAGTGTTACAAATGTAATTCTTCGAAACCAATCTAACAAAAAAGCATTCGATTGTAAATGTTCGTTGAATCAAAACTGATAAATACCGTTTGGCGTCACGCAATAATCTAATTTTACGTCATTATCGAAAACATCCTTAATAACTGCTAACTTTTAACAAAAAAAACCGCTCTATTGCTAGAACGGTTATTTTTAATTGTAAATGGTTAATTATCAATTACTCTTTTATAATTTTTTGTGTTGCTGTTGCGTTACCCTCTGCGGTAGTATTTAGCATATAAACTCCTTTTGGCAAAGCAGTTATATCTACCTGAACCTCATTGGCATTGGCAGTTTGGGTTTTTAGCAATTTGCCTTCTAATGAGTACACTTGCACCTGCCCAATGTTTTGGGTGCTTTTTATAGTAACAATACCTGTGGTGGGGTTGGGGTATAGCTGATTTTTGGCAGTTGCCACTACCGATGGTGTAGCAAGCGTAGTGGTTACATAGGTCTTGAAGTATAAGTCATAGTCTACTTCATAAAAAAAATAAGGAGGAGGAAGACCATCAGAATAGTGACTATCTGGCTCAATAGCAGAACCATTTGCATAGCTGCTAACATTGTTAGCGTATGCTACAGAACTGATATCGGCGGTAGCTAACATAAAAGCATATTTGGTACCTGCAGTTACGCTATAGGGACTTGCAAAAGTAAAGGTGTAGTCGGTTGCGATGTTGCCCGACACCGTAGCCGTGGCACTTGCCAATACCGTGGTAGTAACAGGAATACCGCTTGAGTCAGTCGTATAAAGATTCATCGTGGTGGTGCCTCCCGCGCCTGAAGTGCTCAATTGTAGAATAATCTTTGATAAAGATCCTGTAAGCCCTGCAGTAAAGGTTTGACCAAACAAAAAGCTCGAATATCCTGTATAGTCCACACTTGTAGTTTGTTGCTGGTCGAGGGTTTGTGCCTGTGCATTGGCAAAAAAGAAGAACGAACAAAGCAACAAGAGGCTTCTTGTCAACTTGTTGTTAATCAGTTTTTTAATAAAATGGGGGGGGGTAAAAACCGCTCCGCTAAAAGGTAAAAGATTTTTCATTTTTTTTAAATTTAAAAATTATCCTACAAAGTGAAAACATTTTTTTGAGATACACAATAAGGGCTAACCTTTATTTTTATGCTAGGGGTAAAAATTTAATCTACTACAAATGAAGCGTTTGTGTTTTTTTAGGTTTTTATTTTTTTAAAAAAATGAAAAATAAAACGTCGGAGGGTGGGGGAATTAGGGATTAAATAAATAAAACAACTTTTTTTCGTATTCTATACGTATATTTGCTGTAAATTTTACAGTTATGTTACAGGCAAAAAACAGAAAAGAAATAACATTAGATGCTCAAACGCTTTCTATACTTCAATTCCAAGCAGAAAAACAAGGTAGAAAACTCAAAAATTATATGGAACAAGTGCTTAAAGAGCAAGCGAATAGTTTTGAATTGACCGATGAATACAAAGCGATGATGGATGCAATGTTGGATAAACACGAAAAAGGAACATTAAAATATACCCCTTGGGGAGATGCCAAAAAAGAATTATTTAGCAAATAATGCATTATTTTATTGAACTTTCAGACGAAGCAAAACTTGATATTAAAGAGGCTTTAGAGTATTATACTGCTATTTCTATATCATTAAAAGATAGATTTGAAGTTGCATTAACTAAATCTATTGAATTACTGTTTAAAAATCCGCTACATCATCAGGTACGATATAGAAAAATTCGTATTGTTTTTACAGAAGTATTTCCGTACGGAATACATTATATAGTTGAAAATGAGCATATATATGTTTTAAAAATACTACACACCAAAAGGTTTTTTAAATAAAAAAACCGCCGAGAACTAGAGATCAAAATCGATAAACGGTATTCGGCGTCACGCAATAATCTAATTTTACGTCATTCTCAAAAACATCTTCAATTATTGTTTCGGCTTCAAAAAAAGAAAGCCCAATTTTGATGGTTTCTGGCTTGCATTCTGTTAAGAATTTATCATAAAATCCTTTGCCATAACCAGCGCGATGTCCGGCTTTATCGAAAGCCAAAAGCGGTACAAAAACAACTTCAATTTTGCTGGTAGGAACTTCTAAACCATCAATAGGTTCGGGAATATTGTATTCGTTTTTCTTGATTTTGGTATTATCTGTCAAAAGAAAATGGGTCATATTCCGAGTTTCGAAATCACTTTTCGAAACAATAATTTCCTTGTCTTTTCCGGAAAGTAAATGCAAAATAAATTCGGTATTGACTTCTTTGTGTTCCGTTATAGGTAAAAAAATATGAAAATAGTTTTTCTCCCAAATAGGAAGAGTCAGTACTTCATTGGCAATAGCCAGACTCATTTCCTCCAAATCATTTTCGGAAAGTTGGTTTCGAAAGGCTTTATATTTCTGCCTTAATTCTTTTTTAAGCATGCGCCAAAGCTTTCAATTCGTTTATAAAAGCAGTCAAATGTTGCACTTCTACGTGATCCATAAGTACAATTTTGTACCATTTATTGCCTTCATTATGTTGCTCGGGAACCAAATCATATTTCTTGGCAATTTCCTCCGGAATATATTCCGAATGAATCGTCACAATATTCATGAAAGATTCACGGAAATAGTTGATGTTCAATTCGTCGAGTTCATGACACAAAAACTGAGTTCTCATTTGCAAAACACTCACTTTTTCGAACCAGCCATAAGGCCCATAAGTAAACAAAATCATCCAAACCGCGACGGCATTCGCCCCAGAACGACTTCCGCAAAGGGTAAGATCCATTCCTTCGACATACTCGGCTTCCTTGGTCAATACATTTTCAATCAGTCCTTTTCGGCAAATGAAAACGCCAGTTCCATAAGGAGATTGCAACATTTTATGCGCATCGATCGTGATGGAACTTATCTTTGGGTTACTAAAATTAATTGTCGATTTCTGGTTGCTAAACGGATATACGAAACCGCCGTAAGCCCCGTCAATATGGAGTTTATAGTCTAAATTGTGTTTTTCTAAAACTTGGGTGTAATCATCGGGATTGTCAACAGATCCAAACATGGTAGTTCCCATATTGGCAACAGCTATAAAATATTTTTTTCCGCTTTGTTTGGCGGCAATAATCGCTTGTTCCAATGCGGTTTTATCAATTTCTCTGTTTTCGTAAGCAACAGGAATTTTCAACCAATCGAGCATCAAAAGATTGGCGCCTTTCGGGATAGAATAATGCGTGTCTTCGGAAGCTAAAATGGCAATTTCATCCAATTTGGCGCCCTTTTGATACATAAAAAAGTTGCGATACATCCAGATGGCTTGAATGTTGGCTTCGGTTCCGCCGGGCGAAATATAGCCGTCGATCGTTTCGGGTTTAGCTTTGAAAATATCAACCGCAATAACATTCAACACTTCACGCTCTATTTCCTGCGTTCCTTTGAAAGCACTTTCGGAAGTTCCCAAAGTGTGGCAGCCAATATGATTAGGATTTGCCACATAAGTTTGCAAAGTTGGTGCGTCTTTCAAAAAAGGTGCATCGTCATAAAACACTTTTCCGTCTAATTTTGAAGCGGGATATCCAAGGGAAGCATCTTTAGAAAAATTTACATTTTCGTTTAATGCTTTTTGTATTCTATTTTTTCGTTCTTCTTGTGAGAGTTTTTTCCAATAAATCATTGCTAATTTTTTTTAGTTTCTTGAATGCAAAAGTTTTAGAAAATTATTTTTTCGAAAACTAAGCTAACAAATGTAATTCTTAAAATCCGGATTTTTATTTTTCTTCGCTATTGCTTACTAAATTCGACAGGTGATAAATCGCATCGCCTTGATACACAATTGGCGAATGATTGGCATTAATTACATAACCGTCATTTGGAGCTTTTACTTTTTGTTCAAATTTTCCAAAAGGATCCGTAATTGTGGCAAGCAAAGTTCCTTTTTTTACAAAACTACCAATGGTTTTGTAATCGTGTAATAATCCGGAAGATTTGGCTCTAATCCATCGCGATTTTTCAATGTAAATTGATGGTAAATTTGGTTTTTCCGCGCTGTGTTTTGGGTCTAACATATTAAGGTGCGACAATAATCGTTTGGCACCATTTACACCTTCGTCAGCAATTGACGTATTAATATCAAGTGATTTTCCACCTTCATAAAGTAACATTTTTACCTTTAATTTTTCGCTTGAATTTCTAAAAGAACCCAAAATATTTTTCGAATATAAAGTAAATGGTGCGTTAAAAACATCGGCTAGAAGTTTTAATTCGGCATCGTTTTGAACCAGTCGGATTTGCGACGCATTGAATCTGCTGGCTCCACCGGAATGAAAATCGACAGCGTAATTTACAATTGGCATAATTTCGGTTAGAATATGAAAAGCAAATCGACTTGCCAAAGAGCCTTTTTTGCTTCCCGGAAAAACACGATTCAAGTCTCTTCCGTCAGGAAATTCTCTTGATCTATTGACAAACCCAAACATGTTGATTATGGGAATGCAAATAATGGTTCCTGTTTTTGGCTTATTGATTTTTTTGGCAATGAGCTGTCGAACTATTTCAACACCATTTATTTCATCACCGTGAATTCCTGCCGAAAAAAGCACAACAGGTCCTTCAATTTTAGAACGTTGAACAATAATCGGAATTTTGAGTTTTGTGGTATTATGTAATTTGGCGATTTCCATATAAATGGTTTTGCTTTCGCCAGGCAAAATATCTTCGCCTAATATTGTGATGTGTTTTTGCGGATTTTTTGTCATAATTACTTGAAAGTATAAAAGTAACCATAATTACGAATTCGTGCGTATTTTTTAGAAAAACTGTTTGCCAAAACAAATTGGAAAGTGAAATTTGTAATTAGGAATTTTCAGGCTAACTTTGTTTTATGAATAAACCCACTCTCGAACTCCAAATTCAAACCTTGCCAGACGGTCCAGGCGTATATCAATATTATGATAAGGAAGGGAAGATTTTATATGTGGGCAAAGCCAAAAATTTAAAAAAGAGAGTTTCTTCGTATTTCAATAAAATTCATGATACGGCCAAAACTAATGTGCTGGTCAAGAAAATTGTAACCATAAAACACATCGTTGTTCCCACCGAAACCGATGCGCTTTTATTGGAAAACAACCTCATAAAAACACTGCAACCGCGCTATAATGTGTTGTTGCGTGACGACAAAAGTTATCCTTGGCTTTGCATCAAAAAAGAGCCTTTTTCCAGAATATTTTCGACTCGAAGAATGGTTAAAGATGGTTCGGAATATTTTGGTCCTTACACGAGTTTCAAGACTGTGAATACTATTTTGGAATTAATTCGGGAATTGTATCCGCTACGGACTTGCAATTTTGATTTGAGTAAATCGAATATTGAAAACAATAAATTCAAGGTTTGTCTCGAATATCATATTGGCAATTGCAAAGGGCCTTGCGAAGGTTATGAATCTTTAGAAAATTATCAAAAACAGGTGAACGCTATTCGTGAGATCCTGAAAGGAAATTTCAAGGAAAGTATGAAGGATTTTAGAAAATTAATGACAGATCTGGCAAAGGAAATGCACTTTGAAGAAGCTCAAAAAATAAAGGAGAAAATAGAAATTCTCGAAAATTACCAATCTCGTTCGACAATCGTAAACCCAAAAATCACGAATATTGATGTGTTTTCGATAGTTTCTGACGAAAGTTCCGCTTATGTAAATTTTCTTCAAATTTCCCACGGTTCGATTATACGTTCGCACACCATGGAAATCAAAAAGAAACTGGACGAAACCGACGAAGAATTATTAGAACTGGCAATAATCGAACTTCGGGAGCGTTTTCAATTATTGTCAAAAGAAATAATAGTTCCTTTTGAAGTGGATTTGGGCGAAAATTTAAAAGTTTCCGTTCCGCAATTGGGTGATAAAAAGCAAATTTTGGATTTATCTATTCGCAACGCCAAATTTTACCGAATTGAACAATTAAAACAACTGCAAATTGTAGATCCCGAAAGGCATTCGAATCGTATTATGGCACAAATGCAGAAAGATTTACGATTGCCGGTTGAACCGCGCCACATAGAATGTTTTGACAATTCGAATATTCAAGGAACCAATCCCGTTGCGGCTTGCGTGGTTTTTAAGGATGGAAAACCAAGCAAAAAAGAGTATCGCCATTTTAATATAAAAACCGTCGAAGGCCCTGATGATTTTGCTTCGATGACCGAAGTTGTCTATCGTCGTTACAAACGATTATTAGACGAAAATCAGCCTTTGCCGCAGCTTATTATTATTGATGGTGGAAAAGGACAATTGTCATCGGCTTTGAAAAGCATTGACGAATTAGGATTGCGCGGTAAAATTGCCATTATTGGTATTGCCAAACGCTTGGAGGAATTGTTTTATCCGGGCGATTCGATTCCGTTGTATTTAGACAAAAAATCCGAAACATTGAAGGTAATTCAGCAATTACGAAATGAAGCGCACCGTTTCGGAATCACTTTTCATCGGGATAAAAGAAGCAAATCGGCGCTTAATTCTTCGATTGAAAGTATTCCGGGAATTGGCGAAAAAACGATGTTGACACTAATTCAGCATTTTAAAAGTGTAAAAAGATTGAAATTAGCCACCGAAAAAGAAATTTCGGACGTTATTGGATTATCAAAAGCCAAAAAAATTACCGACTTTTACAAAACCAATAATGAGTCAAAATGAAAAAAATAGTATTATTCAGTTTTCTGTTTTTCACTTTCTTCACGTCGTTTTCTCAAGACGTTGTAAAAAAACCAAAAATTGGACTGGTTCTTAGTGGCGGAGGCGCAAAAGGTTTTGCGCATATTGGTGTTCTAAAAGTGCTGGAACAAGCTGGAGTAAAAATCGATTACATTGGCGGAACCAGTATGGGCGCAGTTGTTGGCGGACTTTATGCCACGGGTTATAGCGCCGCTCAAATTGATTCTATTTTTAAAACTACCAATTTCGACAAATTACTTCAAGATTTTATTCCTCGTTCGTCTAAGAATTTTTACGAAAAACGAAATGATGAATTGTATGCGGTTGTTTTACCTTTTAATAAATTCAAAATTGGAATTCCTGAAGCCTTGTCAAAAGGCTTGTATAATTACAATTTATTGAGTTCGATAACACGAGATGTAAGGTACGTTAGAGATTTTAATAAATTAAAAATTCCGTTTTTGTGCATTGCTACAAATATCGAAACAGGAGAAGAGGTTATTTTAAACAAAGGCAATTTAGCTCAGGATATGATTGCGAGTTCTGCATTTCCCTCTTTGTTTTCGCCTGTTGAAATGGATGGAAAACTTTTGATTGATGGTGGTGTGGCTAATAATTATCCCATAGAAGCAGTCCGAAAAATGGGTGCCGACATTATTATTGGTGTTGATGTTCAGGATGGTTTATTGAATAGAAAGGATCTAAAAGAAGCTACAAAAATATTAGGTCAAATTTCAGCTCTTCAAACTATTGAAAAAATGAAGATGAAAATAGAGGATACCAATATTTACATAAAACCAGACATTAAAGATTATGGAGTTATTTCATTTGACAAAGGGCAAGAAATTATCCGAAAGGGGGAAGAAGCTGCTTTTTCAGTATATGAACAACTTAAAAAACTTGGAAATAAAGAGGGGTATGTGAAAAATAATCTGAAAGTATCCAATGATAGTCTTCAAATAAAATGTATAAACATAAGCAGTTTAAATAATTATACACAATCCTATATAAAAGGTAAATTGCCTTTTAATGAAGGGAGTAAAATCAGTTATGAAGATTTAAGAGAAGGAATCGATAATCTAAATGCTACTCAGAATTTTAGCATAATAAATTATTCATTTGAAGAAAATAATTCGATGGATGATTTAAAATTAAATTTGGTTGAAAACACGAATAGAACTTTTTTGAAATTTGGTTTGCATTATGATGACTTGTTTAAAAGTGGTGTTCTTATAAATCTAACTCAAAAAAAGACTTTTTTTAAAAATGACATTGCCTCTTTAGACATCGTTCTTGGAGATAACATCAGGTATAATCTCGACTATTATATTGATAATGGTTTTTATTGGAGTTTTGGTTTTAAATCTCAATATAACCAATTTAACAGAAATGTGGCTAAGGAAATAAGTAATTTAAACTTGGTCCCGTCGGGTTTAAATGCTATTAATATAGATTTTTCGGACTTCACCAATCAGGCTTATTTTCAGACAATATTTGCTCAAAAATTTTTGATAGGATTAGGATCGGAGCTCAAATTATTACATATAAGTTCAGAAACCTTAGCGAATTCAAATCCTATAATTGACAAGAGTAGCTATATAAGTTTGTTTGGGTATATGAAATATGATTCTTTTGACAACAAATATTTCCCTAAAAAAGGTTGGTACTTTTCAAGCAATATACAATCGTATTTGTTTTCTTCAAATTATACGGATAAGTTCAAGCCTTTTTCTATTGCAAAAGCTGATCTTGGGATTGCCAAAACAATTTTTAATAAGGCTACAATTAAGTTTCAAGCCGAAGGTGGACTTTCGTTTGGCAAACCAAGTATTTCGTTTTTTGATTTTGTTTTGGGCGGTTATGGGTATAATGCCATAAATAATTTTACACATTTTTATGGATATGATTTTTTAAGCTTGGCGGCAAATAGTTATTTGAAAGTTGCCGGAACACTGGATTATGAAATTTACAAAAAGAATCATGTGAATTTTTCAGCAAATTTTGCTAATGTTAAAGATGATCTTTTCCGATCCGTTAATTGGATTTCAGTTCCAAAATATTCAGGCTATGCCATAGGTTACGGACTAGAAACAATAATTGGTCCAGTAGAGATTAAACATTCTTGGTCGCCAGAAACCTCGAAAGGATACACATGGGTTAGTGTTGGTTTTTGGTTTTAATTAAGATAAAATGTAAAATTCGATGATTTTAAGTTTTATGAAAATCATATATAATTATGAGTAATGCTAAAAAAAGAACTTTTTTTTATACAATGTAAAAAAATAACCAACAAAAAATAAATGCCGTTGTAATGTTATGTTAAACTTTATTTTTTACTAAAAAAGACTTGAACGGTTAACTAACTTTGCAATTAGAAAAAGGGAAGGGGTGGTTTCCTTCTTGATTTTTTATAAATTTCATAATTTATAATTTTTTGGTTAGTTAATAGCATAAAAACTCAGTCATTATTTGACTGAGTTTTTTTGTTTTAATATATTTGGAACAAAATTTGCATTTACAGACAATATATAGTCTTATAAAAACGATGAAAAAAATATTTCTATTATTGCTCTTTGTAACTACAGTCAGTTTCGATTCTCAAAAAGAAGATGCTTTTGGCGCTGGAGAATGGTTCAAATTTCGAATTCATTACGGTTTTGTTAATGCAGGTTTTGCTACTTTAGAGGTGAAAGATGCCACCATAAACAACAAGAAAGTCTTTCATGTTATAGGGCGAGGTTATACGGTGGGAATGTCTAGATTTTTTTTTAAAGTAGATGATTTATACGAAAGCTACATTGACAAGGAAACTAGAAATCCGTATCAATTTGTTAGAAAAATAGATGAAGGAGGTTATACAAAAAATCAGGAAGGGTTTTTTAATCCATCGGAAAATCGGGTTTTAGTAAAAGATTATGAATACAAAACCGAAAAAACAATCGTTATCCCAAAGAATACACAAGACATTATGTCATCCTTTTATTATTTGCGAAATAATCCAAATATAGATAAAGTAAAACCAGGTGAATCTATAGCGATTGATATGTTTTTTGATGACACAACTACAAAATTTAGGTTAAAGTTTTTAGGACGAGAAGATATTACCACTAAATTTGGGGTTGTTTCGACTATGATTTTTAGGCCTTTGGTTCAATCTGGTCGAGTTTTTAAAGAACAAGAAAGTGTAACGGTTTGGATTTCAGATGACGATAACAAATTGCCTGTTAGAATAAAAGCCAGTCTTACTGTAGGTTCTATCAAAGCAGATTTAGAAGAATTTAAAGGGTTGAAATACCCTTTTAAGATAAAAATTAATTAAGGAAAACCCCAATTTTCAGAATTATAAAATGAATTACAGTTTTATTTTGGAAAATGAAAAACGATTTATTTAAATGTATAACACACTCATTTTAAAAAAAGTAGCTCTACTTGTAATTATTTTGCTTATAATGTTTTCTTGCAAAAAAGCAGAAACTATAAGTCTAATTCCAGATCAAAAACCACATACCGAAATAGAACAATTTGGTTTTAAAACAAGTGATTTTAATGTTTTAAATGATACGATTCGAAAAGGATATACTTTTGGTGGAATTTTAGAAAATCAAAATCTTGGAGAAAAAAAAGTCTTTGATATTTTGCAAAAAGTTAAAGATAGTTTTAACATCAAGACGATTAAAATAGGGAAAGCTTTTACTTTATTAAGATCAAAAGATCGGTATAAAAAACTACAGGTTATTGTCTATCAACCAGATCAAACGAATTATTATGTTGTTGATTTGAGAGATTCGGTTTTGGTATATAAAAAAACAAGGCCAATCCGAATAAAACAAAGAACAATTTCTGGGAAACTAGATGGTTCATTGTCCGAAGCTCTAAATAAACAGCGAGTAGATCCTGCTTTGGCTAATAAATTGACAAAAGTTTATGCTTGGTCAATCGATTTTTTTAAGTTGAAAAAAGGAGATAAATTCGGAATTACTTTTACCGAAAGATATATTGATGACACTATTTATGACGGAGTCGATAGTCTAAAAGCAGCTTTTTTTGAATATAAAGGAAAATTAATTTATGCTTTTCCTTTTGCTCAAAATACAGGTTCGGGAAAATTAGATTATTATGACGATCAAGGAAAAGCACTTAAGAATTTTTTCCTAAAAGCGCCACTTAAATTTGTGAATATCACCTCGCATTTTACTCAAAATAGATTTCATCCTGTGCAACTTATTTGGAAAGCACACAAAGGCACAGATTATGCCGCACCAACAGGAACGCCAATTATGACAACTGCTGCAGGAGTTGTTGAGCAAACGGGCTATACAGCTGGAAATGGAAATTTTGTAAAAGTAAAACACGATAAAACCTATTCGACACAATATTTGCACATGTCTAAAATTTTAGTCAGAAAAGGGCAAAGAGTTGCTCAAGGTGCTATCATTGGTAAAGTTGGAAGTACAGGATTAGCCACAGGACCACATGTATGTTATCGTTTTTGGAAAGACGGAGTTCAAGTAGACGCTTTGAAACTAAAATTGCCAAATTCTCAACAAATGGAGAGTAAAAATCTTCCGAGATTTAGAGCTCAAATAAAACCATTGAAAAGAGAGTTAGATAGTGTTGCAAATTTATAATTCAACAAATCAATTTTCATTCTAATGTTGTAAATTTGCATTGCAAAAAATTTAAAAAAAAATAAACTCACGAATAAATAGCATAATGGCATTACAAAATACGAATCCCACAAATACAATTGCTTGGCAAAAACTTCAGAAACATTTTCAAGAAATGCAAAATGCTTCAATGGTTTCTATGTTCAAGGATGATACGACAAGAACAGCACAATTTCATGTGAAATGGAATGATTTTGTTGTTGATTATTCTAAGAACATCATCAATAAGGAAACAATGAATTTGTTGCTAGAATTAGCAAATGAAGCACAATTGAAAGAGGCAATTACTAAATATTTTGATGGTGACATCATTAATCAAACCGAAAACAGAGCTGTTCTGCATACCGCTTTGCGCGCAAAATCGACTTCAAATATAAAAGTTGATGGCGAAAATGTAATTCCGGAAGTTGTTGAGGTTAAAAACAAAATCAAAACTTTTACTAACGAAGTTGTAAACGGTGACAGAAAAGGATACACAGGAAAATCATTTACTGATGTTGTAAATATTGGGATTGGTGGCTCAGACCTTGGCCCAGTTATGGTTGTTGAAGCTTTGCAATATTATAAAAACCATTTGAACCTTCATTTTGTTTCGAATGTAGATGGAGATCATGTAAATGAAATTATCAAGAAATTAAACCCAGAAACGACCCTTTTTGTTATTGTTTCTAAAACATTTACAACCCAAGAAACACTTACAAACTCGGAAACCATCAAAGAATGGTTTTTGAAATCAGCAAAACAAGAAGATGTTGCGAAACATTTTGTGGCGGTTTCGACTAATTTAAAAAATGTAACCGAATTTGGGATTAATCCTGAAAATGTTTTCCCGATGTGGGATTGGGTTGGCGGTCGTTTTTCTTTGTGGAGCGCTGTAGGTCTTTCGATAAGCTTGGCCGTTGGTTATGATAATTTCGAGGAATTATTAAGCGGAGCTAACGAAATGGACAACCATTTTAAAACCGAATCTTTCGATAAAAACATTCCAGTTATATTGGCTTTGTTAAGTATTTGGTATAACAACTTTTTTGGAGCCGAAAGCGAAGCATTAATTCCATACACTCAATATTTGCAAAAACTAGCGCCTTATTTGCAACAAGGAACTATGGAAAGTAATGGGAAAAGCGTTGATAGAGACGGAAAACCAGTAAATTATCAAACAGGAACTATTATTTGGGGAGAACCAGGAACGAATTCGCAACACGCCTTTTTTCAATTAATTCACCAAGGGACAAAATTGATTCCTACTGATTTTATTGGATTTGTAAAACCATTATATGGTAATGAAGATCATCATGATAAGCTTATGTCGAACTTTTTTGCTCAAACCGAAGCCTTGATGAACGGAAAAACAAAGGAGCAAGTTCAAGCCGAATTCGATAAACAAGGACTTTCTAAAGAAAAAGCAGATTTCCTTTTACCGTTTAAAGTATTCGCAGGAAACAAACCAACAAACACTTTTTTAATACAAAAATTGACACCAAAATCTTTAGGTTCTTTGGTAGCATTATATGAGCATAAGATTTTTGTACAAGGAATTCTTTGGAACATTTTTAGTTTTGACCAATGGGGTGTTGAACTTGGTAAACAATTGGCCAACTCAATTCTTGCTGAAATCAATTCTAAAAAAATCAATTCTCATGATAGTTCTACAAGCTTTTTATTAGATTATTTTTTAAAGAATAAATAGCAGTTATTTTTGCTTAATTAATTTTTCATTAAACCCTGATTTTTTAAAATCAGGGTTTTTTTATATAGCTTTTTTGTTATAAAAATCTATTTAAACTCCATAAATCTCAATTTGTATGACTTGTAATTTTTTATATGTTTAAAAAATTAACAGTTAAAATCATATTAAATCATATTATTCATTGTTTTTTTATGTAATAATTATAAAATTCTTTTAAAAAAAGCAAGTCTCTAAAAAACACATACACTTAACATTATCTTAACTTAATGTGAAAGAAATGTTATAATTTTGCAAAAATAAAACTAAACAACTATGAAAACAATTAACAATTGGTTATTATCTGGATTGCTGTTTATGGTAATTTCGACGGTATTTTCACAAGGAAAAATTATTGGAAAGATTACTGATGGTCAAAACTCTTTGCCTGGTGCAAATGTTGCCATCAAAGGAACTAAAATCGCAGCATCTGCAGATTTCGACGGTGTATTCTCTATTAGCACAACTACAACTGCAGGAGAATTAGTTATTACTTTTGTTGGTAATGTAACAAAAACAATCAAATACTCAGTTTCAAAAGGAGGTACTACTGACTTAGGAACTATTGTTTTGGGAAGTAATTCAAACGAATTAAAAGAAATTGTTATTACATCTGGTGTTGCAGATATTGCAAAGGGTAGAAAAACACCTGTTGCCGTTTCTACTATTAAAGCAGCAGAAATTCAAGAAAAATTAGGAACTCGTGAATTCCCTGAAATTCTTAGAAATACGCCATCAGTTTATACAACTAAAGCAGGTGGAGGTTTTGGAGATTCAAGAATCAATATTCGAGGATTTAACCAAAATAACATTGCGGTTTTGATTAATGGGGTTCCTGTAAATGATATGGAAAACGCTTCTGTTTACTGGAGTAACTGGGCAGGTTTGTCTGATGTAACTTCAGCAATGCAAGTACAAAGAGGATTGGGTTCTTCTAAACTAGCGATTTCTTCGGTGGGAGGAACAATAAATGTTTTGACAAAATCATCTGAATTGAAAGAAGGTGGTGCTGTATCTTCTACTTTTGGTAATGGAGATTATTTAAAAGTACAAGGTTCTTACAATACAGGAGTTATGAAAAATGGTTTTTCGGCATCTGTATTATTGAGTTCAACTACTGGAAACGGATATGTTGACGGTACAAAATTTGAAGGTAAAAACTACTATATTGCCTTTGGTTACAAACCAAATGACAAACATGACATTCAGTTTACTTTTACAGGTGCTCCTCAATGGCATGATCAAAGAACTTCGGGTATTACACTAGCAACTTACCAACAATATGGTTCTGTTGATAAACCAAATACGAGATACAATTCTGACTGGGGTTATTTGAATGGTAAAGAATTTAATATGAGAAAAAACTTTTATCATAAGCCAGTAGCTTCTATTAACTGGGATTGGAAAGTTGGCGAAAACACAAAAATCTCAACCATCGTTTATGGTTCATGGGGAAGAGGAGGAGGAGCTTCAGGTATTGGAGGAATAAGAGGACTTAATTACTTGAATACTGCCTTTAGAACTGCTGATGGTTTAGTCGATTTTGCTAAAATTCAAGCATATAATGCAGGACAAACAGAAATGATTAACGGAGTTGCTAGAACAAGAACTCTAGCTGGTGGTTTGTATGAAAATAGTTTCTACACAGGCAGTGGTACAATTACTGCTGGTTCACCTACCGGAACTGGTCCTTCATCTTCTGGAATTTCTAGAATTAATTCTTATAATTCGCATGACTGGTATGGTGCAATTGTTAAATTGAATCAAAAATTAGGAGCTAATTTTAATTTAGATTTTGGTATTGATGCAAGAACGTATAAAGGAATTCATTATCAAGGAATAAGTGATTTATTAGGCGCAAGTGCATTCGTTGATGTTTCATCAAACGTAAACAGCCTTAATTATGTAGCAACACAAACTTACACTTCGGCTCCTTCTAATAATCCGTTTGCAAGTGCAGATATAGCTCAAAAAGTGGGTTATAACTATTATAGTAAAGTAAACTGGTACGGAGCATTTACTCAATTAGAATATTCTAAAGATAATTTAACTGCTTTTGTACAAGGTGCTGTTTCTGAACAAGGATTCAAAAAAGTAGATGCTTTTACTTATGCTCCAACAAATCCACTTTCAAACACAAGTTTCAAAAATATTTTGGGAGGAAACGTAAAAGCAGGTGCTAACTACAACATCAACGAGCAAAACAATGTTTTTATAAACACAGGTTATTATTCTAAACAACCCGCTTTTGGTTCTGTTTATCCAAATAATAAATCAGTAGTTAATGACAATACCGTTAATGAAAAAATTGCAGGATTAGAAGCTGGTTATGGTTTCCGTTCAAGAATTTTTACAGCAAATGTTAATTTATATTACACTACTTGGAAAGACAGATTTGCAACTTTAACAGATGTAGATCCTTCAAATCCACAAGGGTATTTTAGTTTTTCTGGAATAAATGAAACCCATACAGGTGTTGAGTTTGAAGGTAATGCTAGAGTTACTAATCAATTGAAAATTAATGCTATGTTCTCAATAGGTGACTGGAGATATAAAGGGCAAGCGACTAGTAATAGATATGATGTTTCAAACAATCCAGTTGCTGGAGGAACTGCTCAAACATTATACCTTGATAATGTAAAAGTGGGTGATGCCGCCCAAACAACAGCTTCATTAGGAGCTACTTATGAAGTTTTGCCAAGATTTACAGTAGATGCCAATTATAACTTTAATGATAAATTATATGCTGCAATTTCGCCTACTAACTTTGGTTCTTCAACAAACAAAGGAGCTTTGCAATTGCATTCTTACGGGGTGTATGACACTGGTTTCTCTTATAAATTGCCAGTGGGTCCGCACAAATCAAATTCAGTTAATTTTAGATTGAATGTAAACAATGTTTTTGATAAAATTTATATAGCTGAATCTAAAACTAATATTTTTGCTTCTGATATTAAATCAGGAACAACTACTTATGCACAAGCAGGTGCATTATACCATGGTATAGCAACTGCAAATCAGGTATTCTTTGGTTACGGAAGAACATGGGATTTTAGTGTACGTTACAATTTCTAAACAATAAGTTACTAATTGCAAAACGGCATCGAGCTAAAATTCGATGCCGTTTTTTTTATGCCTTTTTTTATTTATATTTGTTGAAACAAAAACTTATTTTATGTACGAATTTATTCAAAAATTTCATTCTGGCTGGGCTTATCTAGCGCTTTTAGTATTAGTAATTGCAGTAGTCAATTCATTGATTGGACTATTTTCAAAAAAAGAATTTACCGCAAAAGATCGTAAAATTGCCATATTTGGCTTAGCAGGAATACATACCCAATTATTAATTGGCTTAATTTTATATTTTGTTTCCCCAATAGGTTTTACCTCATTAGGTCAAATGGCTGATAAATCAGTACGTTTAACATCATTAGAACACCCGCTCATCAATCTAATTGGTATTGCTTTGATTACAATTGGCTGGATGAAACATAAAAAATTAACTACTAGTGAATCAAAATTCAAGACTTTTTCTATATACTATGGTTTAGGATTAGTACTTATATTAAGTAGAATTCCTTGGTCGTTGTGGTTTTAAGAAACTAAAAAAGGTCCTAAAAAGGACTTTTTTTTACTTAGGTATGATTTTTGCCAAACAGAGTTAAAAAACAAAAAAATGAAAAAAATAGTTACCCTTTTTCTTTCCGTTTTAATTATTGGTTTAACCAATGGTCAGTCTTTGCACAAGCGAAAACACAAATCTTCGTCACAAAAGGATAGTATTAAAAAAAGTAAAACTCTAGTTGAAAAAGAAGACAAGTCGGTTTTGTTAAAAGATACAATCGATAAAAATAAAACACTTCTTATTCAGCAAGAACCTGTTTTAGACACTTTATCATTTGAAATGGGCAAATTAAAAACCTTCAAAAAGAATGCCCATGCCTCATATTATGCCGATAAATTTAACGGAAAAAGAACAACTAGTGGTAAAAGATTTGACAATAATAAATTTACAGCAGCTCACAAGAAACTACCTTTTGGAACTAAAATAAAAGTTACCAATCAAGCCAATGGAAAATCAGTAATTGTAGAAGTTATAGATAGAGGGCCATTTGTAAGATCACGTGAAATAGACCTTTCTAAACGTGCTTTTATGCAAATTGCCAGCATCAAATCTTCTGGAAGTATGATTGTAACTATCGAAGTAGAAAAATAATTATCTCCAATCTTTAAATGGTTTTTTGCTTAAGTAAGAATTATAGTATCGTTTATCGTTTGTAACCTCTTCACCTATCCAAGATGGTTTTTCGAATGTTTCGGTTTCTGAATTGAGTTCCACTTCGGCCATAATCAGACCTTCATTTTCGCCATAAAACTCATCTACTTCAAAAATGTGGTTGCCTATTTTTACCTCAAAACGAGTTTTATCGATTACTCCTTTTTCGCATAAAAGCATTAATTGTTGCGCTTCCTCAAGAGGGATTTCCTTTTCCCACTCAAATCGCGACAAGCCCGATTCGTTTGAGGCTCCTTTTATGGTCAAGAATCCCTTATTTCCTTTTATGCGCACACGAACCGTGCGTCCTGGAACAGAACTCAAATAACCCTGTGCAATTCGGTTTTGGGCGAAAGCTTCTTTTTTGAAAGCTTCCGATGAGGTCAGGAATTTTCTTTCTATTTCTATCATTTTTTTCAGGAGCTATTTCCAGCTATTCACTTCAATCTTTTACTTTTTAAAGAAAAAAGTAAAAGGATTTCCATTTCTATCTGGGCTAGTTAGGAAAATCAAATGTATAAAAAATCTTCGGCTATATTTAAGTAAATGTTTTTCATAAATTTGTCCTATGTCCGAGATTATTCCAAATAGAAAAATTATCCATATTGATATGGACGCTTTCTTTGCTTCAGTAGAGCAATTGGACAATCCTGCATTGCGCGGAAAACCTATTGCGGTTGGCGGTGCCGAAAATCGGGGTGTTGTTGCGGCGGCAAGTTATGAAGCCAGAAAATTCGGGGTTCGAAGTGCGCTAAGTGGTGCTTTGGCCAAAAAATATTGCCCAGAATTAATTTTTGTTAGACCAAGATTTGAGCGTTACAAAGAAATATCAAGCAAAATCAGTAAAATATTTCATGAATATACGGACTTGGTCGAGCCGCTTTCGCTAGACGAAGCTTATTTGGATGTCACGGTTAACAAAAAAGGGAATCCAAGTGCTAGTTTGTTGGCACAAGAAATTAGATTACGAATTCTTAATGAAGTGGGTTTAACAGCTTCGGCTGGAATTTCGGTTAATAAATTTGTCGCAAAAATAGCCAGCGATTACAATAAACCGAATGGGCAGAAAACGGTAAATCCAGATGAGGTGATTCCTTTTTTGGAGGTTTTACCTATTCGAAAATTTTACGGTGTGGGGAAAGTGACGACTGAAAAAATGTATCAATTGGGGATTTTCACGGGATTGGAATTAAAAAGTAAATCATTGGAATTTCTGGAGAAACATTTCGGAAAATCAGGAAATTTCTATTATAATGTCGTGCGGGGCATTCACAACAGTGAAGTGAAATCGGATCGTATTACAAAATCAGTAGCAGCCGAACATACTTTTGATATCAATTTATCGTCCGAAATTTTTATGATGGAACAATTAGAAAATATTGCGAACTCCTTAGAAAGACGTTTAAAAAAACATAAAATTGCTGGAAAAACAATTACTCTAAAAATAAAATACAGCGATTTTACCCAACAAACTAGGAGTAAAACCTTGCCTTATTTTATTTTCGACAAAGGATTGATTATGGAAACCGTGAAAGAATTGTTGTATCAAGAACGAATGAAAGATTCTGTTCGGTTGTTAGGAATTTCGTTAAGTAATTTGAACACCGAGCAAAAAAAGACAGTTGTCGTACAGTTGAAATTTGCTTTTTAACAAAAAGACCACGCCGGAAAGCGTGGTCTTGAAACGTATATTTTTAGTTCATTTATTTTCTACTCGAAAGTTTTGAAAGTAATCTTAAAAACTCAATATATAACCAAACCAAGGTTATCATTAAACCCATTGCGCCAAACCATTCCATGTATTTAGGCATTTTTTGTTCTACTCCTTTTTCGATTCGATCAAAATCTAAGAATAAATTTAAAGCCGCAACTACAATTACAAAAATGCTAATTCCAATACTCATCATTGAATTGCCATAATGAACAGGTACAAAGCTTGTAAACATAGAAAATAGCCAAGATATAAGATAATAAGTGGCAATGGCAAGTGTTGCTGCAACAACAACAGATTTGAATTGCTCCGTTACTTGAACGATTTTAAATTTATACAATCCTAAACAAACAGCAAAGGTCACAAATGTAGCACCAACAGCTTGAATCACAATTCCAGGATATCTAGTTTCGAAAATTGCTGAAACACCACCAATGAATAAACCTTCAAATAAGGCATAAGCTGGTGCTAAATATGGAGAATATTGAGGTTTGAAAGAAGCTATTACAACTAAAATCAATCCTATAATAGCACCTGCAATTGCAGGAACAATAGCATTCATGCCGTTAAAAATCATCCACCAAATAACAAGGGAAGATCCTGTGAGCAATAAAAACAAGATTAATGTTTTGTTGATAGTTCCAGACAAAGTCATGTCCTGATTATAGTCAATAAGTGTTGCATGATGCACTTCTTCATTTCTTGAAGCCGTCGTCGTTGAAAACGATTTATTATTTAAAAAAGGGTTTTTCGATTTGAAATCCATGATGGTTTATGATTTAATTTTCTCAAAAGTAAAATTTATTTCTCAAAAGATTGTTTAATTATTCTTAATTTTTTTGGTTGTAAAAAAAAATCCGTATCATAAAAAAACGATACGGATTCAGTATAGATTTAATACGAATGTTAGTCTATTTCAGAAACTCTCAAAGTGTTTACCATTCCTTTATCTATAATAGGCATTGCTGCTAAATTGATAAGGAAATCTCCTTTTTCAACAAAACCTTTTGCTTTTGCAATATCATTGATATCGGTAATAGTTTCATCTGTACTAACTGATTTTTCATATAAATAAGATTTAACACCCCATAATAAATTAAGTTGTGTTAGGATTCTTTTATTAGAAGTAAAAACTAAAATATGGGCTTGTGGTCTCCAAGCTGATATTTGAAAAGCTGTATAACCACTATTTGTCAAAGTACAAATTGCTTTTGCTTTTATAGCATTGGCCATGTGTACAGCATGGTGACAAATTGTTTTAGTTACAAAACGGTTTGTTCTAATTTGAGGTGTGTTTTGAGGAACTTGAATTAACGGAGAATCTTCAACAGCTTCTATGATTTGTGTCATTTTCTGTATAACTTGAACCGGATAATTACCCGCAGCAGTTTCTCCAGAAAGCATCACAGCATCAGCACCATCCATAACCGAGTTGGCTACGTCATTTACCTCTGCACGAGTTGGTGTTAAACTTGTAATCATAGTTTCCATCATTTGAGTGGCTACAATTACAGGGATTCTTGCAGTTTTAGCTCTGCGAATTAATTCTTTTTGTACCAATGGCACTTCATGAGCAGGAAGTTCAACTCCTAAATCACCACGAGCTACCATTAAACCATCGCAATAAGCAATAATTTTATCAATATTTTCTAATGCTTCTGGCATTTCGATTTTAGCAATGATTGGAATTTTATATTCTGAATGTTCATCAATTAATTCCTGTAAATCTTGTAAATCTCTTGGAGTTTTCACAAAAGAAAGGGCAATCCAATCTACTTTTTGTCCAATTGCAAAAATGGCATCGGCAATATCTTTTTCTGTCAAAGCAGGTAAAGATATTTTTGTGTTAGGAAGATTTACTCCTTTTTTAGATTTTAATTCTCCACCTTGGATTACGCGTGCTAAAACTTCAGTATTTTTGTCAGTTTCAACAATTTCGAAGATTAATTTACCGTCATCAAGTAGAATTCTTTCTCCAGGATTTACATCATTTGGAAAATTTTTGTATTTCATGAAGACTTTTTTAGCAGTTCCAAGAATATCTTCGGCAGTTGTAAAAGTGATTAAATCGCCATCATTTACAACAACACCATCTTCCATCATTCCTACGCGAAGTTTTGGTCCTTGCAAGTCACCAAGTATTGCGGTTGTATATCCAAATTCTTCGTTGATACTTCTAATTATATTGATTTTTTCTTTCACCCCTTCATAGTCAGCATGAGAAAAATTTATTCTAAACACATTTACACCAGCCTCGATCATATCTTTTATGATTTCTCTGGTATCACACGCAGGCCCTAGGGTGGCTACAATTTTGGTCTTTTTGTTTGTAATCATTTGTATTAAAAAATTAAATTGTTTTTCGATTTTATTTTGTTTGTTTCAACAGTGTATGCTGTCGATATGCTTTCAATTTTATTTAATATGGACTGAATTTCTGTCAGTTCCATTGTTTCTTCAAGGTTCTCAATTTTCAAAAAATAATCCACCTTTTTCAATTCGGGAAGTAAGTAGACTTTCGTCGAGACTTCCATTTTAATGTTTGAAAATAGGTTTTGGCTATTTCCATTTTTATGTTGAATGACTTCATTTTTATTTTGAATCAAATTCCAAGAAATCACGTTTTTATTGTCATAATAATAAAATCTTGAAAAATTTGTTTCTCCTTCTTTTATATTAATTTGAATTTCATTCTTGCTTTTACCTAAATTTATCGGAAGCTTTTGATTAATGAAATAGGCTAAACGATAGTCTTCTAATGAAGTATGTATAGCAATAAGATGATAATCTATTTCGTCAAATTCGCCAAGATCCAATTTATGAATAGCCATTTCGTCAAAAAATAAGGTGTAAATATAGTATTTCTATCGAAGCATTTAGCTCCAAAAACTGATGTTTTCGTTAATTTATAAACGAAAACGTTATAGTTTTAGTGAATTTGACATTATTTATTATCAATTTTTTCCTGAAACGCAAAATAAGCACGTTGTGATGCTTTTTCCTCGGCTTTCTTTTTAGAAGTGGCTCTTGCTTTTGCAATTACTTTATCGTCGATACTTAATTTCACTCCAAATAATCGTTGACCATCAATTCCATTATCTTCAAATATGTCATAATGAAATTGTCTTTTTTCTTTTTGACACCATTCTATGATCAAACTTTTATAGCTAATAACTTTTCCTTCGAGTCGGGCAATATCTACATAAGGGACGACTACTCGTTTTTGAATAAATTTTTCACAATATTCATAACCTCGGTCAAGATAAATCGCGCCAACTAATGATTCGAAAATATTACCGTGAATGTTTTCTCCAAAATGCTGTAATGGAACCTTGCTTTCAATAAATTGAACAAGATTTAAATCTTTTCCTAGTTCATTTAGATGTTCTCGGCTCACAATCTTCGAACGCATTTTTGTGAGATAACCTTCGTCACCTGCTGGTGCTTTGCTAAACAAATAAGCTGCAATTACCGCACTTAACATAGCATCGCCAAGAAATTCTAGTCGTTCAAAATTTATAGCATTTCCTTTTTCATCTTGTCTATTTGAAGAACGATGTGTAAATGCTTTTTTATAATATTCGATGGTTTTTGGATCAAAGCCTAAAATTTCTCGAATAGTATCAAAAAAAATCCCGTCTTCAAGAGAACGGGATTTTGAAAATATTTTTCTAATTATATTCATTTAAAATTAGATAACTAATTTTTTCACCAATACACAAGCATTGTGTCCTCCAAAACCAAAAGTGTTACTCATTAAAACACTAACGTCTCTTTTTTGAGCAACATTAAAAGTAAAGTTTAATTTTGGATCAATGTTTTCATCATCGGTAAAATGATTTATCGTTGGTGGTATAATTCCATGTTTTATAGAAAGAATAGAAGAAATTGTTTCTATTGCTCCAGCGGCACCAAGTAAGTGACCTGTCATAGATTTTGTAGAATTCAAATTCATCGTGTAAGCATGTTCGCCAAAAACGTGTTCAATAGCTTTCGATTCAGCTAAATCACCAAGAGGTGTTGAAGTTCCGTGCATATTTACACCATCAACATCTGTAGGTTTTAATCCTGCATCTCTCAAGCAATTTAACATTACATTTTTCGCACCCAATCCTTCCGGATGTGGAGCTGTAATATGATACGCATCTGCAGACATTCCTCCACCGCCAATTTCGCAGTAAATTTTTGCTCCACGCGCAATTGCATGTTCGTATTCTTCAAGGATCAATGCTCCTGCACCTTCACCAAGAATAAAACCGTCACGGTCTTTATCCATAGGTCTTGAAGCAGTTTTAGGATCATCATTTCTTGTCGAAAGAGCGTGCATGGCATTAAATCCGCCCATACCTGCTATTGTTACAGCGGCTTCTGAGCCACCTGTTACCATTGCATCAGCATGACCTAATCGGATATAATTGAATGCGTCAATAATGGCATTTGTTGATGAAGCACAAGCTGAAACTGTTGCGAAGTTTGGTCCTCTGAAACCGTATTTTATAGAAATATGTCCGCAAGCAATATCCGAAATCATTTTCGGGATGAAGAAAGGATTAAATCGTGGTGTTCCATCACCTTTGGCAAATTCTAGCATTTCGATTTGAAATGTTTCTAATCCACCAATACCAGAACCCCAGATGACACCAACTCTATCTTTGTCTAATTTTTCCATGTCGAATCCTGCATCAAGCACAGCTTCATCAGATGAAACTAGCGCATATTGGGCATATCGATCCATTTTTCGAGCTTCTTTTCTATCGATGAAATCTATGACATTAAAATTTTTCAATTCGCAAGCAAACTGAGTTTTAAATTTCGAAGCATCAAAATAAGTAATTGGTGCTGCTCCACTAACGCCGTTAATAAGACCATTCCAGTACTCTTCAATGTTATTTCCGATAGGAGTAAGTGCACCTAAACCTGTTACCACAACTCGTCTTAATACCATAATTTATTATATTTTAGAATCTTTAAACAAATAAAACCCATGCTTTCTTGCTGTATGAATGTCACAAAAGAGCCATGGGTATTCTATTATAAATATCATTTTTGATTGAAATTCAATCAGGAATTTAGTTATAAAAATAATAACACCCGTTTACAATAGTGCAAACGGGTGTTTTTTATTATTTCTTAGCTTCTTCGATATAAGAAATCGCTTGACCTACAGTAGCAATGTTTTCTGCTTGATCGTCTGGAATTTGAATATCAAATTCTTTTTCGAATTCCATAATAAGCTCTACAGTGTCTAATGAGTCAGCTCCTAAATCATTAGTGAAGCTAGCTTCTGTTACAACTTCGTTTTCGTCAACACCTAATTTGTCTACGATAATAGCTTTTACTCTTGATGCAATGTCTGACATAATCTTTAATTTTAAAATTTAATTTGTTGGCAAAAATAAAAAACTTTATTTTAAAACAACTATTTAGTTAATAAATGTGATGACGAATGTATAAAATAATTTTAACAAAGAATCAATTATGTTATTTATTATGATTTTTTATCCTTTTTTTTGCATAAATAAAATCATTAATGACATGAATAAAATTGTAATTTTTGCTTCTGGATCGGGTACAAATGCCGAAAACATTATAAAATATTTTGCTGATAAAGACAGCGGAACTGTTGTTGCTGTTTTTACCAATAATCCAAATGCCAAAGTAATAGATAGAGCCAAAAAATATCAAGTACCAACAGAAATTTTCTCGAGAGCAGAGTTAATTGAAGGCAAAATATTACAAAAAATAAAAAATTTCGAACCTGATTGGATAATTCTTGCCGGATTTTTGCTAAAATTACCCCAATCTATCATCAATGCTTATCCTGATAAAATAATAAATATACATCCTGCTTTATTGCCAAAATACGGTGGAAAAGGTATGTACGGAATGAATGTGCATATAGCCGTTGTCGAAAACAAAGAAAAGGAAACTGGAATTACGATTCATTTTGTAAACGAAAATTATGATGAAGGTAATATTATTTTCCAGAAAGAAGTGGCTTTGTCATCAACAGATTCACCTGAAAATGTGGCCGAAAAAATTCATGAACTTGAACAACGTTACTTTCCGGAAGTGATTGAAAGACTTTTAACTTCTAACCTTTAACTTCTCACTTTGGAACACGATGTACATATTTATACGGATGGCGCTGCCAAAGGAAATCCTGGACGTGGCGGATATGGCGTAGTTATGGAACTCGTAGGAACTCCACATAAAAAGGAATTTTACGAAGGTTTTCGTCATACGACCAATAACCGGATGGAATTGCTAGCGGTAATTGTTGGTCTCGAAAAACTAAAAAACTCGAATATGAAGGTTTTAGTAGTTTCGGATTCTAAATATGTGGTAGATTCTGTGGTAAAAAAATGGGTTCTTGGTTGGGAAAAAAAAGGTTTCGCAGATAGAAAGAATTCTGATTTATGGAAACGTTTTCTATTGATTTATAGAAAACACAAAGTCGATTTTAAATGGATAAAAGGACATAATAATCATCCTCAAAACGAACGTTGCGATGAATTGGCGGTTTTTGCATCAAGTCAGAAAACACTTTCTGTTGATGTTTTTTATGAGAAAGAAGACGGTAAACTTTTGTGAAAACTTTGAGACTTGCAAACTTTGCAACTCTAAAACTTATAAACTATCTTTGCCGCTTAATTCGAATCACATATAATGAATAAATTATTGATTGTTGGAACCGTTGCTTTCGACGCTATTGAAACGCCTTTTGGCAAAACAGACAAAATTTTGGGCGGTGCTGGAACTTACATAGGACTTTCGGCATCTCATTTTAACCTCGAATCTGCCATCGTTTCTGTTGTTGGTGATGATTTTCCACAAGAATATTTAGATTTATTAACGGATAGAAATATTGACATTTCAGGTCTTGAAGTAGTCAAAGGCGGGAAAACGTTCTTTTGGAGCGGTTTGTATCACAATGATTTAAATTCAAGAGATACTTTGGCAACTGAATTGAATGTTTTGGCTGATTTTCAACCAAAAGTTCCTCAGAAATTTAAAACTGCCGATGTAGTCATGTTAGGAAACTTGCATCCATTAGTACAAAGCAGTGTTTTAGACCAAATGGACGTGAAACCAAAATTAGTGGTTCTTGATACCATGAATTTCTGGATGGATTGTGCTTTGCCGGAATTATTGGATGTTATCAAACGAGTAGATGTAATTACGATCAATGACGAAGAAGCGCGACAACTTTCGGGAGAATATTCATTGGTAAAAGCAGCAGCAAAAATTCATGCTATGGGACCCAAATTCGTTGTGATTAAAAAAGGAGAACACGGCGCTTTATTGTTTCAGGACAAACAAATTTTCTTTGCACCGGCTTTACCATTAGAAGAAGTTTTTGATCCAACAGGAGCTGGAGATACATTTGCAGGAGGATTTGCAGGATACATTACACAAAGCGAAAACATTTCTTTCGAAAACATGAAAAGTGCTATTATATATGGTTCTAATTTGGCTTCCTTTTGTGTAGAGAAATTTGGAACGGAAAGAATGGTTGGACTTGAAAAAGAAGAAGTAGTGGCACGATTGAAACAATTCAAATCGCTAACACAATTTAATATAGAAATATAACACATAATAGTGAAGCCTCGGAAACGAGGCTTTTTTTGATTAGAATTACAACAACTACAATAAAAACAACAAAACAATGAGCGACGCCATTAAACATGAATGTGGGATTGCCCTTTTAAGATTAAAAAAACCGTTAGAATTCTACAAAGAAAAATACGGTACAGCTTTCTACGGAATACAAAAAATGTATCTCCTTATGGAAAAGCAACATAATCGTGGGCAAGATGGAGCTGGTTTTGCTAGCATCAAACTTGATGTGGAGCCGGGAGAACGATATATAAGTCGGGTGCGTTCGAACGAATCGCAACCTATCCAAGATGTTTTTGCTCAAATAAATGACAGGATAAATGAGGAATTGACATTGCATCCAGAATATTTGGATGATGTGGCTTTGCAAAAAAAGATGATTCCTTACATAGGCGAACTGTTTTTAGGACATGTCCGTTACGGAACTTTCGGTAAAAACAGCATCGAAAGTGTTCACCCTTTTCTACGTCAAAATAACTGGATGCATAGAAATCTTATTTTGGCAGGTAATTTCAATATGACTAATGTAAAAGAGCTTTTTCAAAACCTTGTTGATTTAGGACAGCATCCAAAAGAAATGACCGATACCGTTACGGTAATGGAAAAAATAGGTCATTTTCTTGACAATGCCGTAACCGATTTGTACCAAGAATGTAAAAATAATGGGTTGACAAAAAGAGAAGCATCACCTATAATTGCCGAAAAATTAGACATTGCCAAAATATTAAATAGAGCTTCAAAAAACTTAGACGGAGGTTATGCCATGGCAGGACTTCTAGGTCACGGAGATGCTTTTGTTTTTAGAGATCCAGCCGGAATTCGTCCTGCTTATTTTTATGAAGATGACGAAATTGTGGTTGTAGCATCAGAACGACCAGTTATTCAAACGGTTTTTAATGTAGATTTCGATAAAGTTCAAGAACTTCAACCTGGAAAAGCATTAATTATTAAGAAAAACGGAACCGTAACCGAGCAAGAAATTCTTCCGGCAACCGTGAAAAAAGCGTGTTCTTTTGAAAGAATTTATTTCTCACGCGGAAGCGATGCCGAAATATATCAAGAACGTAAAAACCTGGGAAAATTAATTCTTCCTGCAGTTTTAGACGCTATTGACAATGATACCGATAATACCGTTTTTTCTTATATTCCAAATACTGCCGAAACATCATTTTATGGTTTGGTCGAAGCAGCACAGGATTTTTTGAATCAAAGAAAAAACAATTACATTCTCGAAAACAGAAAAAAATTAACGAAAGAGAAACTCGAAGAAATCCTTTCGGTAAAAATCAGAACCGAGAAAGTAGCGATCAAAGATGCAAAATTGCGTACTTTCATCACCGAAGATAGTAGCAGAAATGATTTGGTTGCTCACGTTTATGATGTTACTTATGGTGTAATAAAACCAACCGATAATTTGGTAATTATTGATGATAGCATTGTGCGCGGAACAACACTCAAAATGAGCATCATCAAAATGATGGATCGTTTGAAACCCAAACGTATTGTTGTTGTTTCATCAGCACCACAAATTCGTTATCCGGATTGTTACGGAATCGATATGGCAAAACTGGAAGGTTTGGTAGCTTTTCAGGCAGCTTTAGAATTGCTAAAAGAAAGAAATCTGTATCATATTGTTGATGAAGTTTATGTGAAATGCAAAGAACAGGAAAATCTAAAAGACCATGAAGTCGTAAATTTCGTTACCGAAATTTATGCGCCATTTCAACCACAGGAAATTTCAGATAAGATTTCAGAGCTTTTGAGCTCGCCAGAAATAAATGCCGAAGTAAAAATTATTTTCCAAACTGTTGAAGATTTACACATCGCTTGTCCGAAGAATTTAGGTGATTGGTATTTCACTGGAGATTATCCAACTCCTGGCGGAAATCGTGTTGTAAATAAGGCGTTCATGAATTTTTATGAAGGCAAAAATGCAAGGGCTTATTAGAAAAAATAACATTTGAGTATTTCATCGAATATTGAGGTATTTCATCTGTTTTATTTTTAAAAAGAAAATTACACACATATCTTTATATTACCATAATATTAGTAGGTTAAGTTTATGGTAGATTTGGGGCAAAAAAGGTGAAAGCAATTTCACCTTTTTTATTGGAATAAAGTCAAGGAAATTAGTCAAAAGTGAAATAGCAAAGAGGCAAGAGAAAAGACTTAATAAAGTCTTTCTTCTTGCCTCTTATTTTTTTGCAAATCTTTAGTTCTTGGCTGATACCTATATTTTTTATTTTGCTAAAGCATATCTTCTAGCCACTTCATCCCAGTTAATTACATTAAAAAAAGCTTCAATATAATCAGGTCTTCTGTTTTGATAATTCAAATAATAAGCGTGTTCCCAAACATCCATTCCTAAAATTGGAGTTCCGCCACAACCTATTCCGGGCATTAAAGTATTGTCTTGATTTGGAGTTCCACAAACTTCTAATTTTCCGTCTTTTACACATAACCAAGCCCATCCTGAACCAAATTGTGTAGCTCCAGCTTTAGCGAAAGCAGCTTTAAACGCATCAAAAGAACCAAAAGCACTTTCGATTGCAGCCAATAATTCTCCTGTTGGAAGTCCACCACCGTTTGGAGACATTACTGTCCAAAACAAACTGTGATTAAAATGTCCACCGCCATTGTTACGAACGGCCATGTTTTTCATATCCAAATTTTTTAAAATATCTTCGATGCTTTTTCCTTCTAAATCCGTTCCTGCAATAGCAGCGTTAACGTTTGTGATATAAGCATTATGATGTTTACTATGATGAATTTCCATCGTTCGCGCATCAATGTGTGGTTCTAATGCGTCATACGCATAAGGTAATTGTGGTAATTCAAAAGCCATAATATTGTTGTTTAAGTGATTTATAAATATTTTATTCAAAATTAAACATTTAACTTTGGAATTGGTAATTCTATTTCGTTATAGTTTTATTAAATAAATTGATAGTGTGATTTTCAGGAGCTTTTTCCAGCTATTCGTTGCAAACAAAGTTCACAGAACTCCGATAAAAATAAAAGTTTAGTGAAGTAATCTCCCGAAAAAAAATCGGGAGGATTTCCACTCCTATCTGGGCTAAGGCATTGCAGAATTAGGAAGCTTTTTGCAAATCAGAAATCAGAAATCTAAAATCGTTAATCTAAAATTGAATGCAAAGACCATCATTTTCCATATACGACGCATCAGCAGGTTCCGGAAAAACCTATGCGCTTGTCAAAGAATACCTAAAAATCATTCTTGTAGCCAAGAAAAATGATGCTTATCGCAATATTCTCGCCATCACGTTTACCAACAAAGCGGTTCACGAAATGAAATCTAGAATTGTGGGCAGTTTATCCGAGTTTGCCAAAGACAATCCAAGCGAAAAAGCACAGGATTTAATGCGACATTTGGTGATTGAAACTGAGCTTTCCATCTCACAAATCAAAACCAAATCGCAGCAAATCATTAAGCATATTATTCATAATTATGCGGCTTTTGATATTTCGACCATCGACAAATTTACCCACAAAGTAATTCGGGCTTTTGCACACGATTTAGGACTGCCCATGACTTTCGAGGTAACATTAGACACCGAAAATTTACTCATTGAAGCCGTAGATGCCATCATTGCGCAAGCTGGCGAAGACGAAACTTTGACCAAATTGCTCATCGATTTCACAATGGAAAAAACCGATGACGACAAGTCTTGGGACATTTCACGCGAAATTCTCGAAACAGGACGTTTGGTCCTCAATGAAAACAACCGAAATGAAATCACCCATTTTCAAGATAAATCCATCACCGAATTTGTCGAAATAAAAAACAAACTTGCCGAAGCTTGCAAAGTTTTGGAAAAAGAAAATGCAGCATTCGCCGAAAGGGCTTTGCTTTTAATAGAGAAAAACGGAATAGATTTGAAATCATTTTCAAGGGGAACTTTTCCCAATCATCTTCAAAGTATAGCGGATGGAAAATTCAATCCCAAAAATAAAATGTTCCGTGAATTTGAGGACATTTCTATCAATAAAACCGCCAAGGACGGCGCTTTAATAGAAAATATTATTCCAGAATTATTGCAAATTCTCGACACTATTTATAAGAATTTCGAAAAGCGAGATTTCTACAAAGCATTCCTGAAAAATATCACGCCATTATCATTGTTGAATACGGTCAGTAATGAATTGGCAAAAATTCAAAGCGAACAAAATGTGCTTTCCATTTCGGAGTTCAATGCCATAATTCATCGAGAAATTCAAAACCAACCAGCGCCATTTATTTACGAAAGATTGGGCGAACGCTATCGTCATTTTTTTATTGATGAATTTCAGGATACTTCCGAAATGCAATGGCAAAACCTGATTCCGCTTATTGATAATGCAACTTCAAGTGAAATAGACGGAGAAAAAGGAACTTTGATGATTGTGGGCGATCCTAAACAGTCTATTTATCGTTGGCGTGGTGGCAAAGCCGAACAGTTTATTGAGTTGAGCAAAGACCGAAATCCGTTCAATAATCCTGATAAAGTTTTAGAACATTTAGACAAAAACTATCGCAGTTATTCGCAAATAATCGATTTTAACAACGCCTTTTTTCAATTATTGTCCAACGAATTTGCACACGAAGATTATAAGGATTTGTATGCGAATCACAGTCATCAAAAGAGTAATGACAAAACGGGTGGTTACGTGAATATTTCGTTTATTCCAAAAATCGAAGAAATTGAAGATGACGACGACGAAGCTTTGGATAAAACGGAATTGTATTTATTGGCGACTTTAAACACCATTAAAAAAGTACAAAAACAAGGTTTCGAATACAAAGATATTGTGATTTTGACCCGAAAACGCAGCCACGGAATTGCAGTTGCTAATTATTTGACAGAACAAGGAATTCCGCTTTTATCTTCGGAAACTTTGATGATTCAAAATGCTACCGAAGTTCGATTTGTTATTCATTTATTAAAGTATTTAAAAAATTGTGCTGACTTAGAAGCAAAAGCTCATTTTCTTCATTATGTTGCCGAAAATATTCAGGATAAATTGCCTATTCACGATTTTATTGCCAATGGAATGCAAGAAAAAAAGGAATCCGACTTTGAAAATTGGTTAACAAGTTTTGATATTTCACTTTCGTTTCAAGACATTCGAAAAAAGTCATTGTATGAAGCTGTTGAAACCATAATTTCAAAGTTTTTGAATCCAAAGAGCAGTAACTCTTACGTTCAATATTTTCTTGATATTGTTCTAGAACGTGACGTAAGAAACCAAGCAGGAATTTCAGATTTTTTGAATTATTGGGACAAAAACGCGGAGAAATTCAGTATTCCGTCTCCCGAAGGTAAAAATGCGGTTCGGATTATGACCATTCACAAGTCGAAAGGATTGGAATTTCCGGTTGTTATTATGCCTTTTGCCGAAGAAGATTACAGTCGAAGTCCCAAAAATAAATTGTGGATTGATGCTGAAGTGGACGATTTTGGCTTGCCCAAAGTTTTGGTTGATAATAGCAAAGCTGTGGAAGATTTTGGAGAAGCGGCAAAAACAGTTTATGTTCAGAAATCACAAGAAGAATTATTGGATAATATCAATGTTTTGTACGTGGCTTTAACAAGGGCTGAAGAACAATTACATATAATTTCACAAGCTGTAAAACCTAGAAAAGACGGTGAATATCCAGAGAATATGGCTTCTTTCTTCATTAAATATTTAATTAATAATGGAGAATTTAACGAAGATAAACTGGAATATGAATATGGAAATCCAACGAAATTATCTCCTGAAACGGATAAAACGGATGATGTAAAAACAATTTCGGCAGTTAAAGAAGTTCTTAATCCAAAAAACATAAAAATCGCTCAGCGGGAATCGTTAATGTGGGGAACACATCAGCAAGAAGCCATAGAGTACGGAAATGTAGTTCATGAGATTTTGTCTTTTATAAAAATTAAAACCGACGTGGATTTAGCAATTATAAAAGCTATTGAAAGCGGATTAATTACAGTTAATCAAAAAGAAGTCGTTTGCAAAACTATCCTAGAAATTGTCAATCATGAGGAACTTTCAAGCTATTTTGCCGAAGGAAATGAAGTATTGAATGAGCAAACTATTATTCAAAAACAAGGGAGAACCATTAAACCAGACCGAATGGTTTTAACCAATAATAAGGAAGTTTTTTTATTGGATTATAAAACAGGAACACATAATTCTAAATATCAATTACAATTAGAAAATTATCAAAATGCGATTGAACTGATGGGATACAAAGTGGTAAAAAAAGCACTTATATATATAGGAGAGAAAATCAATGTTGTTAATTTTTAAAACGCATTCAGTATTTCTATTAAAATCTAAATAACAAAACATGTACGGAAAAATAAAAGAATACTTGCAAGAAGAGCTTCAAACTATTGAAGATAATGGTATTTTCAAAAAAGAGAGAATCATAACTTCTGCACAAGGAGTAGAAATCACGCTTTCTACAGGAGAGACAGTTTTGAATTTTTGTGCCAATAATTATCTCGGACTTTCCTCACATCCCGATGTAATTCAAGCGGCTAAAGATGCTATGGATACGCATGGTTTTGGAATGTCGTCTGTTCGGTTTATTTGTGGAACGCAGGATATTCATAAAACATTAGAAAAAAAGATTTCAGATTTTTATGGAACTGAAGATACGATTCTCTATGCTGCAGCTTTTGATGCCAATGGTGGTGTTTTTGAACCTTTATTAAACGAAAACGATACGATAATTTCAGATAGTCTAAATCATGCTTCCATTATTGACGGTGTTCGTTTGTGTAAAGCGGCACGTTATCGCTATGAAAACAGCAATATGGAAGATTTGGAACAACAATTAATTAAGGCCAACGAAGTTGGTTCTCGTTTTAAATTAATTGTTACCGATGGCGTTTTTTCTATGGATGGAGTTGTCGCTTCATTGGATAAAATCTGTGATCTTGCTGATAAATATGATGCAATGGTTATGGTTGACGAATGCCATGCGGCTGGATTTATAGGAGCAACTGGAAAAGGAACGCTTGAAGCTAAAGGTGTAATGGGGCGAGTTGATATAATCACGGGAACATTAGGAAAAGCACTTGGCGGCGCAATGGGAGGTTATACAACTGCTAAAAAAGAAATCATTGAAGTGTTACGTCAACGTTCCAGACCTTATTTATTTTCAAATTCTTTGGCACCAGCCATTGTTGGCGCTTCTATAAAGGTGTTTGAATTGTTAGAAAAAGATACTTCATTAAGAGATAAACTAGAATGGAATACGAATTATTTCAAGTCTGGAATGAAAAAAGCAGGTTTTGACATCATAAATGGTGATTCTGCAATTGTCCCAGTGATGCTTTATGATGCAAAATTGGCACAAGACATGGCTAATAACTTGTTAAAAAAAGGGATTTATGTTATTGGTTTCTTTTTTCCGGTGGTTCCAAAAGGTAAAGCAAGAATTAGGATACAGCTCTCTGCTGCCCATTCAAAAGGGCATTTAGACAGGGCTTTGGCTGCTTTTGTTGAGGTTGGAAATGAATTAAAAGTTATTTAGAATCAATTTTTTTATGTGTTTTTTCAATGTTTTATTTTGTAGTTAAATAATTACGTATTACTTTTGTACCATTAAAAATACTAATCTAACAAAATCAAGTATGAAACATTTACAAAAATTTTTAGTTGCCGTGATGATGGTGATGGCTATAAGCTCTCATGCACAAGACAGCAATAATCCATGGGCAATTTCCTTTGGAGTTAACGCAGTTGATACAAAAACCAGTGCTGGTGGAGGTCATAACTTTTTAGATCGTCATTTTTCTCAAGCATTTGCTGTGAATGATAACTGGAACATTCTTCCTTCGGTTTCTTACATTGGAGTATCTAAATATGTAGGAGATAATTTCTCTTTTGGACTTCAAGGGTCTATAAACAAAATAGGAAAATATGTTAATTTTGCTCCAACAGCTGTTGGTCATGATTCTCGTGGATATGTAGTTACTAATCCAGGTGATTTAATGTATTATGGTATTGATGCTACTGTAAAATACAGTTTTATGAGCTTAATTAAATCTAAAGTAATTGATCCTTCTGTACATCTTGGAGGAGGTTATACTTTCTTTGGTACTACTAGCTACGGAACTATAAATCCAGGTGCTGGATTAACTTTTTGGTTTTCTGAAAACATTGGTCTTTCTCTTGAAACATCTTACAAAAAATCATTTGGGGATAGAAATGGTGCTGGTTTAGCTCCAAATGCTCCATCTTATTTTCAACATACTGCTGGTCTTACTTTCAAATTTGGAGGTAAAGATACTGACGGAGACGGAATCTATGATAAAGATGATGCTTGTCCTACTGTTGCAGGTTTAAAACAATTCAAAGGTTGTCCAGATACTGACGGAGATGGTATTATTGACTCACTTGACGCTTGTCCAAATGATTTTGGTTTAGCTGCATTAAACGGTTGTCCTGATAAAGACGGAGACGGAATTGCTGATAAAGATGATGCTTGTCCAGATGTTGCTGGTTTAGCTGCTTTTAAAGGTTGTCCTGATACTGATGGAGATGGTGTAACTGATGCTTCTGACAAATGTCCTACAGTTAAAGGACCTAAAGAAAATGCTGGTTGTCCTTGGCCTGATACTGATGGAGATGGTGTTTTAGACAAAGATGATAAATGTCCAGATGTGAAAGGTACTGTTGCAAACAATGGTTGTCCTGAAGTGTCTAGTGATGTAATGTCAAAATTAAACCAATATGCAAAAACAATTTTGTTTGATACTGCAAAATCAACTTTCCAAAAACAAACATTACCTGTTTTGCAATCTATTACTTCAATCTTAAAAGAATATCCTTCTGCTAAGTTTAGTGTTGAAGGTCATACAGATAGTGATGGTTCTGATAAATTTAACCAAAAATTATCTGAAGATAGAGCTGGTGCAGTAGTTAATTACCTAGTTACTAATGGTATTGATTCAAGCAGATTATCTTCTGTTGGTTATGGTGAATCTAAACCAATTGCTTCTAACAAAACTAAAGCTGGTAAAGCTGAAAACAGAAGAGTAGAAGTTAAATTAGTAAAATAATTTCTCTCTAAAATATTTTTTAAAACGCCCCGATTTATCGGGGCGTTTTTTTATATTTATAAAATGACAAATACTTCTTTTTTAGATAAAATAGCACAGGTTTTAATTGATGAGTATTCTGAAAAACTATCAAATACAATTGTGGTTCTGCCTAATAAACGTGCAAAAATATTCTTGATTGAAGCCCTTAAAAAAAAGGTTGATACTAATATTCTTTCTCCTAAAATTATTAGTGTTGAAGAATTTATTCAAGATATTTCAGGAATTCGTTCCGTTGATCCAATAGAATTGTTATTTGAATTCTATGAAGTTTTTCTGTCGATTACCGAAAAAGCAAACCAACAATCATTCGAGCTTTTTGCCAATTGGGCGAAAACACTTTTACAGGATTTTAATGAAATTGATCGTTATCTGTTAGATTCTGCACATGTTCTTTCCTATTTAAAGGACATTGAAGATATAAAAAAATGGGGAATAGAAGTTGAAAATAAAACGCAATTACTCGAAAATTATATCGATTTTTGGAAATTATTACCCAATTATTACCAATCACTTTACAAACATTTGCTCAATAAAGGAATCGGGTATCAAGGCTTAATTTACCGAGAAGCTGTAAATAATCTCAATCATTTTTCGGATGCTTTAAACGAGAAACAATTTGTGTTTGCAGGATTCAACGCTTTGAATGCTGCCGAAGAAAAAATCATTCAACACCTGATAGCTGCTGATAAAGCCAAAATATATTGGGATGTAGATCAAGCTTTTCTTAATGATCCGTTTCACGATGCAGGACTGTTTGTAAGACGATTTAAAACGAGCTGGAAGCATTATAAATCAAACCCTTTTGAATGGATTGTAGATGATTTTTCAAAATCGAAAAACATACAAGTTATTGGTACGCCAAAAACAATAGGTCAAGCCAAAATTGCCGGAAGTATTATTGAAGATATTATCAATGAAAATCCCAATGCTACATTAGACAAAGTAGCTTTAGTTCTTGGTGAGGAAAACATGTTAGTGCCGCTTTTATATTCATTGCCTTCGACAGTTGGAGCTTTAAATATCACAATGGGTTATTCGAGTAAGAACAATCCAGCGCAAATTTTGATTGCTAAATTGTTTAAAATGCACACAAATGCCTTGTCCAGAAATGCTAAGAGTTATGTGTTGTATTACAAGGATGTTCTAGATATTCTGACACATCCATTGGTAGAACCTTTTGCAAATGCTAGTGCTTTGGTTGGTATTATTAATCAAAATAATTATACGTTTATCACGCATCATAAATTGATGGAATTGAATCCAAATCCCAGTGATTTGGTTCTTTTGTTATTCCAAAAATGGGAAAATGGTTCAATGTCAGTTTTAGAAACTATTTCTAGTTTATTACTCACAATTAAAACCAATCTAAGCAATGACAATGAGGAAGAAAAAATCACCAAAGCCTTTGTTTACGCAATTTTCAAAGTCATCAATAAACTGATAAATTACTATTTGAAGCATTTGTATATTGATAAGATTGAAACGCTTTATGCTATTTATAAACAAGTAATAGATTTAGCCGAAGTTTCATTTGAAGGTGAACCTTTGAATGGTTTGCAAATTATGGGTGTTTTAGAAAGCCGTGTTTTAGATTTTGACACCGTGATAATCACTTCGATGAATGAAGGAAAATTACCAGCGGGAAAATCACAGAATTCTTTTATTCCGTATGATGTGAAAAAAGAATTGGGATTGCCAACTTTCAAAGAAAAAGATGCTATTTATACCTATCATTTTTACCATTTATTGCAACGTGCCAAGAACATTTATTTGATTTATAACACCGAAAGCGAAGGTTTAGATGCAGGTGAAAAAAGTCGTTTTATTACTCAATTGGAAGTTGAAAGACAACCTAAGCACACTTTGACTCACGAAATATACAATGCTGTTTTGCCCGAAACGGCTTATCAGCCAATGGTAATTCCAAAATCGGAATTAGTTATGTTACGATTGAAAGAAATTGCTGAAAATGGTTTTTCGCCATCGGCATTGACGAGTTATATTAGGAATCCAATTCAGTTTTATTTCCAGAAAATTTTGCGCATCAGCGAAGTCGAAGAAGTCGAAGAGAATATTGCATTAAATACTTTGGGAACCATAATTCACGAGACTTTGAAGGTTCTGTATGAACCTTATATTGGTAAAATTTTATCTGAAGCAGCTATTTTAAGCTGTTTTAAATTAATGGATGATGAGGTTTTGAAACAATTTAAACTCGTTTATAAAGAAGGAGAAATTAAAAAAGGCCGAAATCTTTTGGCTTTTGAAGTTGCCAAACGCAATGTTTCCAATTTTTTGAAAGTAGAATTAGAAAGCATAAAAAACGGTGATGCGATAAAAATCCTTGCTTTGGAACAACGTTTTGAACGTGTTTTGGAACATCCTAGTTTGCCTTTTTCTGTAAAAATAGGCGGTTCGGTAGATAGAATTGAAGAGCGTAATGGAAGCATTAGAATCATCGATTACAAAACGGGTAAAGTTGAAAAGACAAATGTCACTTTGAAATCGTGGAAAGGCTTAACTGAAAATATCAAAAATGATAAAATAATCCAGATTTTGGCTTATGCTTTTATGTTTGAAAAAGGAGCAAATGGTAAACCAATTGAAGCCGGAATTATTTCTTTCAAAAACTTAAAATCTGGTTTTTTACCTTTCAATTTTAAAGAAGAAAAAGTGGGAAATGTCATTATTGGTGAAGAAATTTTGACTAATTATTTAGAACAAATGGTTTTGTTGTTGAATGAAATTCTTGATGTCAATATTCCTTTTGAGGAGAAAGTTTAAACCGTATTATCATAAAAAAATTAGCCAACATACTCGAATTTTATAAAAGCACTTTAGCAGTTAATTTTGCTGTTTCTTTGGTTGCATATTTATTTGGGAATCTTCAATCGGTCTTATTTATTTTTATAAGTTTCGGATTTATTATAAGTATAGTTTTTAAAGAAGTCTATCGAAAAAACGACTATTTATTTTATGCAAACAATGGAATTTCAAAAATAAAATTATATTTTCTTGCTTTTTTTATCAATCTAACTTTTTCATTTTTAGTGTTTTTGCTCTATAAATTAACTAAAAATTTATTTTGAAAAAACATATTCTGGAAGTAGATAGTGTCCAAAAACATTTTGGAGACAAATTAGTTATCTCTGATGCGTATTTAAAATGTGAAACCAATGATGTTATTGGTTTATTGGGGAGAAATGGCTCTGGGAAATCAACTTTATTGAAGATTATTTTTGGAATTATTTCTGCGGATAATAAGTTTGTTAGAATTGATGGAATTGTAAAAAACAAAATGAGCCAGTTGTTAAAAGAACTCAGTTATTTGCCTCAAGAGGATTTTATTCCTAATCATTTTTCAGTCAAAAAGGCTATTTCTTTATCAATTGATAAAGGAGAAAACCTCTGTTTTTATGATGATGAAATGATTCAATCTATCTGGGATAAAAAAATTCATCATTTATCCAGTGGTGAATTACGTTATCTTGAAATTAAATTAATACTCTTCAATCCTTCAAAATTTGTTTTATTAGATGAACCTTACAATGGTTTATCGCCTATTATGGTTGACAAAGTAAACCAACTTATCAATGCTAATTCTTGTAAAATAGGAATTGTAATTACAGATCATAATTATGAAAATGTAATTAAAGTTTCAAATAAATTGATGTTGATGGTAGATGGAAATCTCCATCATCTGAAAGATAAAAACGAATTGATTGAAAAAGGATATTTGTCCGAAGGAAAGATTTAAATTCCTTTAAAAAAAGCCAATAAAACCTCTTTTAATTCTTCCTTATTTTCAATCGGACTCATGTGTCCGTCGGGGAAAGTAACGAGTTTTACATTGGTATCTTCTATTTGTTGCAAAGTTTGAGCATAGATTAAAACAGGATCTTTTTTTCCGAGAATAAGCATTTTCGGGTAGGGTGTAAGGTGCAATAAAACTTCGCGGTCTTTGCGAATTTTCATTCCTTCAAGCGAAGCAACAATTCCTTGTAATGGCGTTTTTAGCGCTTCCAATTTTACGTTTTCAATTTCTTCAGTGAATTTTTCGCGATTATCTGGACTGAAAAGATTGGCAATAGAAAGCCGGATAAAGCCCATATAATCTTTCTTTACGGCTTTTATAGCGCGATCTCTATTCTTTTTTCGTTCCTCACCGTCGGCTTTTGAAGTCGAATTTAATAAAACCAAACCTTTTATATTGTTGGGATACAATTCGGCGAAAGCCAAAGCTATATAACCCCCCATTGAATGCCCGACAAAAATTGCTTTCCGAATCCGTAATTGTGATAAAACGGAATGAACAGCATCGGCATTTTCTTCCATAGAATGCACATAACCAAAACATCCTGACTCGCCATGACCTAACAAATCAATTGTTATAACTCGGTATTTTTTACTTAATTCTGGAGCCAAATCTTGCCACATTTTTTTGTTTTCGAGGAAACCGTGAAGAAAGACAATTGCGCCACCTTTTCCAGTATCTGAATAAGAGATTTTAGTGTTTTTGCAGAAAATTTGTTTCATTAGAATAAAGTTGGAACAAAAATAAGGTTTTATCGTAGACTTTCGGATTGCAGTTTTTATTTTTTGAAGCTTACTTAACTTTCTATCTAGTTTTTCTATTTGTAAAACAGGCCTAATTTTTTGTTTTTTAATTCATTAGATCTAGTCACTAAAAATGATCTTAAAAGTAGTTCCTTCTCCTACTTTGCTTTTAACTGTAACTTGACCGTTCATAGTTTCTATTTGATTTTTTGTAATATACAATCCTATACCTTGGGCATCGTCATGTTTATGAAATGTCTTGTAGAGACCAAAAAGGGAATGACCATTTTTTTCTAAATCAATGCCCAATCCATTATCTTTTATAGTTAAAATTTTTTTGTTATTTTCAACCAGAAAATTAAATTCAATTATCGGAAATCGATTAGGATGAGCATATTTTATCGCATTAGTGCTAAAATTTAATAAAACGCTTTCTAGATAAGCTGAATTAAAATTTATAATAGTGTCTTCTGGGACGTTATTAATGATTGTTGCTTTTTTTTCAAAACCATAAATATTAATCGCATCTATATTTTTTTTCATGTAAAGATTTAATTTCAAGGGTTCTATAAGAATATTTATATTATCTTGAATACTAACTATTTCCGATAAATGAGCTATTGTATCATTCAAATCGTTAGAAAATGTGCGTAAAAAATGTAATGTTTTTTTATTTTCTTCATAATTTTCTTCTAAATCAACGACATCAAGAAGTAACTTAATATTACCAGCTTGATTACTTAAGTTATGGGAAACAATATGGGAGAAATTCAGCAAGTGATTATTTTGTTCGCTATAAAGATTCATTTTTTGTATGAGTTCTAATTCTTTTTCTTTTTGGAAAGAGATATCGGTATGAGTTCCTGTCATTCGTAATGACTTGCCATTACTATCTCGCTCTATTACTTTTCCTCTATCTAAAATCCATTTATAGGATCCTTTTGAGGTTAATACACGATGAAAATTTTCATAAAAAGGTGTTTTATTATCAAAATGCTCATTAATATCAAAATAATATTTTTCTAGATCATCTGTATGTACCATTTTATCCCAACGCTCTGGATTATCAAAAACATCTTGTGATTCAAGTTCAAGTATTTTTAAAGATTGTGAGGAATAAAAAACCTGATTTGTTCTTAAATCCCAATCCCAAATCCCAGAATTGGAAGCTTCTAATGCAAATCGAAAACGTTCTTCGGAAATCACATGGTTTAACTCATGGGTTTTTATGGTAGTTATATCAGAAATTCGTAAATAAAAAGTAAGTCTGCTATCTGGAAGCGATTCTTTTTTTGATGAAACTTTCAGCCAGCATAAGCCTTTTTTTGGTAATGAAACTCTAAATTCAAACTCTGATCTTTCTTCTTTATTTCGAATGTTTATTAATGATTGAAGAACAAAATCTCTGTCTTCCTTGAAAACTCTTTCATAAATTGCAAGTTCATTATTGCTTAAAAGATCTTCATTTGTTATTTCGAACATTTCACTAACAGATTTGTTTAATAATTGTAATGTATAATTATTAAACGAATCTATTGTTAATATAAGTAAGGCATCCGGAATTTCACTAAATATCTTTTGATAAAAAGAATTTGTTTTTTTTTGATTTTCACTTTTATAAAAATCTAATTTCATGTTTTTTTAATAAAATTTGTTTGTTGCTTGATTACAATAACTAAATTTTTAATTTAAATCTACTGAAGAAAAATTCACTAGATTTAAATAGGATTTTAGTTCAATTATTACTTCTGACTTTATTTTAGATGTATCCAATAAGAGTATTTCGTCAATAGAACGCATTTTTAACAATAGTTTTTCGTTAAATGTACAAACAATCAAAGGAATGCCTTTTTTGTATATTTTCATAAAATTAACTAATTCGTCTTCGGAATAGATTACAAATACTATTACAGAATAATTATTTATTTCATTTTCAAAGGAGTCAAAATTTTTAAAAGAGTCAAACTTAAAACTTTTTCTAAATTCATATTTCAAGAATCTAGAAAAATAGTTTTTGCTATCGTATACAACCCGTTTTTTAGTATTCATTTTGTTTAATTATTTATTATTCGAAAAATAAATCGTTTAATGGTATCAAATAGTCTACAACAAAAGTATTGCGACTTAATTGTATTAATAATTTTTAATTGTGGAAATAATTGATAAGTTTTGTAGAGAGATATCCACATTTTTTTATTCATTATTAAAATAAAAATGAATTTTAGAAATATGTCGAATATAATCAATAACTTACAAGATATTCTTTTGAAGCACTTGGATAATGTTTATGTTAATTTTTTTGCGGAAATTAAAGAAAATAAGTTTATTTGTTGGATAAAAGATGCTGGTGTAGGAATGAGTGAAGAATTAATTATGATGTGAATCTTCATAAAAACCGTGAATCAGAAAGGCTTATGTTACGGAATTAGGGTGTTGGATTGCACTTAGTGCTAGAATTACTTGTGATTATTAAAGGAGAAATTACGTTTTTAAGTACTGATAATAAAGGTACTGTAATAAAAATTGATATTAATTTTTAACAATTTTTTTAAAATAATAAATTGAATTTATGGCGAACAGAATTTTACTAGTTGATGATCATTTAGTTGTGAGAACAGGTGTCTCGATAATTTTGGAGGAGAACTTTAAAGATTTAACGATTTTTACTGCAAAAACTTTTCCAGAAACTATTTCTTTTGTAAAAGAAAACAACGTTGATTTAATAATACTAGATATAAATATACCAGGAGGAAAAAACAGAGAAATGATTAATGATATAAGAGCGTTTCAGCCAGATGTCAAAATAATGATGTTTTCTGCTAATGATGATGAGGATTATGCATGCCAGTATATTATTGCAGGTGCCAATGGCTATGTGAATAAACTAAGTGAAGAAAGAGTAATTGTAGAAGCAGTTGACTCTATTTTGACAAAAGGGAGCTATTTTACCCCTGAAATTATTAACAAGATTGTTAGTGCTAGTGTAAATAAAACATCAATAAATCCTTTAGATAATCTCTCTAAAAGAGAATTTCAAATTTCTGAATTATTATTGTCTGGTGATGGGAATATTGAAATAGCAAATAAATTAAACATTCAAATGTCGACTGTAAGTACTTATAAAAGTAGAATTTTCGAAAAACTTAATGTAAAAAACCTAGTAGAATTAATTTCTGTTTTCAAAAAACTAAAGTAGATAATTTACTAAAAATAGATTAGAGTAAGTGTCCTTGGCTTATTCAAATCTATTATCATATTGAAAGTAGGTAATTCTTATAATGATCTATTAAACAATAACAGACAAAACTACCACCGAAAATTTATTTAATTGTTGTCCTCTTCTTTTATTTTTGCTGTTGTTCTAGTATCAAATTAAATTTAAAAGTTGAGCCTTTTCCTTCTGTACTTTGTACGTCAATTTTACCTTCAAACAATTCAATTATTTCTTTGCATAAGTTCAAGCCTAGGCCCACGCCTAAGTCATTGACTTTTTCGGAAACAGTTCCTTGATAATAGGATTCGAAAATATTTTTTAAATCATTTTCTGCGATACCCATACCATTGTCTTGAATTTGAACTTTTAGATTAATCTTGTGTTCAGAAGCCTCTTCAGAATCGATGGTTACAGATAGTAATCCGTTATCGGTAAATTTATTTGCATTTCCTATTATGTTGTAAAAGAGTTGATGAATTTTTGTGGCATCTGAATAAACTTCACAATCAGGATTTAAATTAGATTTCAATACTATTTTATTTCCTTTATTCTCGATTAGTGGACTCATAGAAGAAATCGTCTTGTCTATTTCATTTTTTAAATTAAATTTATAAGGTTTTAATTCAATTTTTTGATGTTCGTTTTTAGAATATTCTAATATTTGATTAGTCAAAAGTAACAACGAATTTGTTGTAAATTCTATTGCGTCAAAATTTTCCTTAATCTTATTATCTGTAATCGAAGAGCTTATTTTTTTACTGTAAATTGCTATCATGCTTAATGGCGAACGGATGTCGTGGCTTATCATACTTACAATTCTGTTTTTAAAATTCAAACTTTCACGTATTTTATTTTGAGCAATTGTTAATCTTTTTTCATATTCAAAAGCCAATCGAGTAAAATTGAAAAGTATAATGGATATAATAAACATTAGAAGTATTAACCCAATTATAGTATAATTCCGAACAGTCTTATGAGATTTATATTGATCTTGTATTTCTTTTTGATTATTATCTTGAAGTAAATTTGCAGAACTATTGTAATTTGTTATAACATTCTCACTTAATTTTAACAATTCATTATTTAAAGTAATAATTTTTAAGTTCTTGGTTTTTAAACTTGTAAAGGTTTTTTTTAAGTTCTTAAATTCATTTTCATAATACTTATTTGTAGTTAAAAATAAATCTTTAATTTCATCTTCTATAGTACCAGAGGAAACCTTGTCTTTATATTTCATGGTGATAGTTATTTTTGACCGTTCTTTTTGTAAATCTGATTTTCCGGCTAATGCATTGCCTATTCTCGAAAATAATCCTTTATGTACAACACTATCAATTTTTGTTTCTGAATCAATTTTTATACTATTTAAAATTGAATCATATCTAAATTTATTGAATTTAAAAAGTTTTGAAGTGTTGTCTAAATTTGGTTTGATTTGTCTTTCTAGAATTGAGTTTATTGTTAAATTTAAAGCAATAACATCAGCTTGAGCCTGATTGTTTTGGGCTAATATTTTTTTAAATTTTTCATTATTTTTAGTAATTAAATCCAAACTATCAATTAAAATGCCCATTTCATTCAATTCAGATGTATATTGAGTTAATGATGTTTTATTTCCTTGATTTACATATTCATTAAAATGTTCTTGAGAATTAATAAATGATTTATTAATTTTATTAGTAAATTGAAATATTTTATTTGTCGCAGAAATAGTATCAAAACTTTTTAAGGTCTTGGTCTCATTGCTTTTCTCATTGTACCAATATACAATCACCATTATTTGCAAAATAATAACACATGCTAATAAACCAAAATGAAGAAGTCTTCTGTTTTCTGTTTTTAGTTTTTTATAATTAAATTTGGTTTCCATAAAATGATATTGAAATAGTTATTTTTAAAATGATATTTTAAGAATTACTGCTAATTCATTAAATAGTATTATAACGATTTATAATTAAATTCACTGTATAAATCTTAACAAGAATGTAGGCAAAATTAAGCATATACAATAGATTATATACTAATCTTCTGTAGATAATTATGTACTTATATGTAGAATAAATTCTACAAATTGTAATTTCGTTTTCAATAATCATTTTTTTATTTTCATATATGCAAAACTGTTATTTCTATTATTAGACAGATCTAAAGTTTGATTATTTATAATCTAAAAAGGAGTGCTTCGACATACTTTTTTTGTAATTTTAACCCACAAAAATCAGGTATGCGTTTATTCTTAAAATTTTTTCTTTTATTTTCTGTCTTTATTGGCTTTGCACAAGATGTGACTCCCATTTCACCTTCCGTAAAAATAGATTCTCTCTATAGAGAAGATCAATTTTATTTTGGATTCACCTTGAATACCTTACAGCATAAACCTGCAGGCTTAACACAAAATACTTTTTCCCCGGGATTTTCTACAGGATTTCTTAGAGATATGCCCATTAATAAATCTAGAACAGTTGCAATAGCTCCAGGAATAGGATTCTCCTACAATAGTTTCAATCAGAATATTGCCATTACAGGATCCAATCAATCACCAATTTATGCTATTATTGGTTCACAAACAACCTACAGTAAAAATAGGTTTGAACAATTCTTGGTAGAAATACCTATTGAGTTTAGATGGCGATCATCAACTTATGAGAGTTATAAATTTTGGAGAATGTATAGTGGTTTTAAACTTGGCTATTTGTTATATGATAGATCCGTTTATCAAGATGGTTTAGGAAAAACAATTATTACTAACAATAATAATTTTAATAAATTTCAATACGGAGCCTATATTTCTGCGGGTTATAACACAATAAATGTTTATGCTTATTATGGTTTAAATTCATTGTTTAAATCAGCAAAAATAGGCAATGAATCTCTTAAAATTAATTCTTTAAATGTTGGAATCATGTTCTATATTTTATAACCAAAAGCGTAACAAAACTAATTGCGGGATTACTCCCAAAAGTAAACCAATAACTAATTCTTTGTTCGTATGTGCATTCATTTCCAGTCGTGAAGTAGCGACAACGCCATTCATAAATACAAAAAACGCAATTATATTGATGTTATGGGTTTGATTATGAATGCTCAATCCAATAACGAAAACGGTCAAAGCGCTAATGGCTAACATATGAAGACTAGCTTTTGTTTTAAAGAACACAAAAATCAACGCTAAAACGGTACTCAATAATCCTCCCAAAAAGAAAAAATGAAATTCAGGAAAATGCTCTAAAGTAATGCTTTTTCGAATAAGCAAAATAGTCAAAAAACACTGAATTACTAACGGAATTTTGCGTTGTGAAACTTCCGAAATCATAACAGAATTTATTTTTCCCGCAGTTCGCAATCCCAAATAAAACAAAACAGGAAGCAATATCGTAATAACAATTATTTGAAAAATAGCGAAGTATTTTTCTGGATTTGAAAAATAAGAACCATTCAAAAAAAAGTATATGAATGCCGCATATACCGATATGAATATCGGATGGAATAAATAGGAAAAAAAAGGAAGTATTTTTTTCAAGTGTGATTGTTTTTTATCCAATTGCTTTAAAGAAATAGAATAATGATGCTATTCCAAATGCAGTTATAATAAACCAATGTCGAAATGTATCAAGAGAAGTTAAAGGTTTATAATATTCTTGTGAATTTTGTTTTCTATCGCTTAGCCGCAACTTATGAAATTTGTAAAAAGCAAATGCCGCTACTGCAAATAAAAAACTATACAATAAAGATTTATATTTCATATTACTTTTTTATCAATTATATAATCCAAATTCGTAAATCCAAAATCGTATATCAAAATTACATTTTCTTCCTCATTCTCGCCACGGGAATATCTAACTGTTCTCGGTATTTTGCAATAGTCCTTCTTGCAATTGGATAGCCTTTTTCCAAAAGGATTTCGGCCAATTGATCGTCAGGAAGCGGTTTTTGTTTGTCCTCGTCCTCAATTACATTTTGTAGAATTTTCTTGATTTCGAGTGTTGAAACTTCTTCGCCTTGATCGTTTTTCATCGCTTCCGAGAAAAATTCCTTGATTAGTTTTGTTCCATAAGGTGTTTCTACATATTTGCTATTTGCCACGCGAGAAATAGTCGAAATATCAAGCCCAACCATATCAGCAATGTCTTTCAAGATCATCGGTTTTAGCATGGTTTCATCGCCTTCAAGAAAATATTCTCGTTGGTAATGCATAATTGCATTCATCGTTACATAAAGGGTTTCTTGGCGTTGTTTGATGGCGTCGATAAACCATTTAGCCGAATCTAATTTTTGTTTAATAAACTGAACAGCATCTTTTTGAGCGTTCGATTTATCACGAGAACTTTTATAGGTTTGCATCATTTCCTGATAATCTTTGGAAACGTGCAGGGAAGGAGCATTTCTTCCGTTTAGAGTCAAAACCAATTCCTCTTCTACAATTCGTATGGCAAAATCAGGAACAACATGTTCCGTAATTTTATTACTTCCGGTAAATGAACCGCCAGGTTTCGGGTTTAGTTTTTCTATTTCGTGAATGGCAGTTTTAAGTTGATCATTCGAAACAGCATATTTTTGAAGGAGTTTGTCGTAATGTTTTTTGGTAAAAGCATCAAACTGATTTTCGATAATATCCATTGCCAAAGCCACGTATTCCGTAGGCGTTTTGTGCTTTAGTTGCAACAATAAACATTCCTGTAAATCGCGCGCACCAACACCCGAAGGTTCCAGTTCGTGAATGATATGCAACATTCTATCGACCGTTTTTTCGTCGGTGTAAATACCTTGGGTAAACGCCATATCATCAACCATATCGGGAGTACTTCGTCGGATATAACCCATATCGTCAATGCTTCCCACAAGAAATTCTGCAATTTCTCGCTCGGAATCATTCAATATAAAAGTATTTAATTGATTGATTAAATCTTGGTGAAAACTTATCGGCGCAACCAGTGGCGACTCATGTTCTTCATCGTCATCGCTGTAATTATTAGCTTGAGTTTTGTAATCTGGCGTTTCGTCGCTGCTTAAATATTCGTCAATGTTGATGTCGCTCGTGTCTTCGTTATCATGGTCATCATAATCGTCGAATTCGTCATTGGTATCGTCATTGTCGAATTCGTCTTTATCGTAAATTTCTTCTTCGTCTGTGCCTGTTTCCAACGCTGGATTTTCATTCATTTCTTCCAGCAAACGTTGTTCGAATGCTTGCGTTGGTAATTGAATTAACTTCATCAACTGGATTTGTTGAGGAGATAATTTTTGGGACAGTTTTAGATTTAGAAATTGCTTAAGCATGTTTAATCGTTTATTTGTTGAATCGATTAACCGAATTAACGATTAACCAATTAACCTTTTTTTAAAAATCAGCATTCATTGGTGTTCTCGGGAAAGGAATTACGTCGCGAATATTTGTCATTCCGGTTACAAAAAGAACTAATCTTTCGAATCCAAGTCCAAAACCAGAGTGAACTGCGCTTCCGAATTTTCGAGTGTCTAAATACCACCATAATTCTTCTTCGCTAATTCCTAAGACTTTCATTTTTTCGACCAAAACGTCAAAACGTTCTTCTCTTTGTGAACCGCCTACGATTTCTCCAATTCCTGGAAAAAGAATATCCATGGCGCGAACCGTTTTTCCGTCTTCGTTCAAACGCATGTAAAACGCTTTAATATTGGCTGGATAATCAAACAAGATCACCGGACATTTAAAGTGTTTTTCCACTAAATAACGTTCGTGTTCCGATTGCAAATCAGCTCCCCATTCGTTGATGATGTATTGAAATTTTTTCTTTTTGTTTGGAGTACAATCTCTCAGAATATCAATTGCTTCGGTATAAGAAACGCGTTTGAAATTATTTTCTAAAACAAAGTTCAGTTTCTCCAACAAAGCCATTTCGCTTCTTTCGGCTTGTGGCTTCGATTTTTCTTCTTCCAATAAACGACCTTCCAGAAATTTTAAATCCTCAGGACATTTCTCCAAAGTATATTTGATTACATATTGAATAAAATCTTCGGCCAAGTCCATATTGTCATTCAAATCGTTGAAAGCTACTTCGGGTTCAATCATCCAAAACTCAGCCAAATGGCGCGAAGTGTTCGAATTTTCTGCTCTAAATGTTGGTCCAAAAGTATAAATTTGACCTAAAGCCATGGCAAAAGTTTCCCCTTCTAATTGCCCGGAAACAGTTAAGTTCGTATGTTTTCCAAAGAAATCTTTCTTATAATCGATGTTGCCTTCTTCATTTTTTGGTAAATTGTCTAATGGTAATGAAGTCACTTGAAACATTTCTCCAGCACCTTCGGCATCCGCTCCAGTGATGATTGGCGTGTTGACATACACAAAACCTTTTTGCTGGAAATAACTGTGGACGGCGAAAGATAAAACCGAACGAATTCGCATAATTGCCCCAAAAGCATTTGTTCGAACTCTTAAATGCGCGTTTTCACGCAAGAATTCCAAGGAATGTTTTTTAGGTTGCATGGGGAATTTCTCTGCATCTGAGTCGCCAAGAATTTCTAGTTCCGTAACCTGAATTTCATATTTTTGACCCGCGCCTTTGCTTTCTACCAAATTTCCTGTTACCGAAATTGCGGCTCCAGTTGTGATTCTTTTTAAGGTTTCTTCGGCGGTGTTTTCAAAATCGACAACACATTGTATATTGTTAATCGTCGAACCGTCGTTCAGCGCAATAAATTGATTGTTTCTAAAAGTTCTAACCCAACCTTTTGCATTTATTGCTGTAAGCGTTGTTGTGCTGTTTAGCAAGTCTTTAACTCTTGTATGTTTCATTGTAATTGTGTTAAAATTGTGATGCAATTGAATTACAAATATAGTCGATTTATTGTAATTTTTAGCCCCGATAGAAGCGGCATCCCACGCTTTTTTGCGTGGATATACAGAATAGCGGGACACGAGCAAAGCGAACTGGCATAGCAAATAGCTCCTAGATTGCTTTGTTCCTCGCAAAGGCAGCTATTTTACAATTTCTGCTTCTAAAATATCTTCTTTTGTCGCTTTCTTTTTTTCGAAAGTTAAAACCAAAGCTGGTAAAACCAAAAGATTTGCAAACATGGCGAATAGTAAAGTACAAGAAATTAAACCTCCAAGTGCAATCGTTCCGCTAAAGCTTGAAAGTGTGAATATAGCAAATCCGAAAACCAATACCACCGATGTGTAAAAGGTGCTGACACCTGTTTCATGCAATGCACTGAAAACAGATTTTTTGATTTTTCCGTTATTTTCAATCAGATCATGGCGATATTTTGCCATGAACTGAATGGCATTATCTACCGATATTCCGAAAGCAATACTGAAAACCAAAATGGTCGAAGGCTTGAGCGGAATGCCAAAATAGCCCATCAATCCTGAGGTAATGCAAAGCGGAAGTATGTTTGTGATGATTGAAACCAAGATCATTTTTACGGAACGGAACATATACGCCATTAATCCTGCGATTAAAATAATTGCAAAAATGAGCGATTCGATAAGATTGTCTATTAAGTAAGAAGTTCCTTTTTGAAAAACCAATGCTTTTCCGGTTAAGCTAACTTCGTAACGGTCTTTTGGAAAAACTTTTTCGATTTTCGATTTTAATTTTCCTTCAACTTTTGCCATTTCATCGGTTCCAATGTCTTTCATGAAAGTCGTGATTCGGGCATATTGTCCTGTCGAATCTACATAACTTTTCATCAAATTGTCTTTCGTGTTTTTGGTGGCGTTTTTGGCGTACGAAAGGATAAATGCTTGTTCTTGCGAAGTAGGCAATTCGTAAAATTCTGGGTTTCCATTATAATAGGCTTGTTTCGAATATTTAACCAAATTTACAATAGAAACGGGTTTTGACAACTCTGGCATTTCGGAAATGGTTTGTTGTAATTCGTCCATTTTTTTCATGGTGGACAATTTCATAACTCCTTTTTTGTGCTTGGTATTGATCATGATTTCTAAAGGCATAACGCCATTGAATTCTTTTTCGAAGAAAAGAATATCCTTGAAAAAGGAAGCGGATTTTGGCATTTCGCCAATTAAACTTCCAGAAACTTTCATTTGCGAAACTCCAATTATGCTAAAAACCATTAGCAAACCATAAATAATATAAATGGTTTTTCGGTTGTTTCTTACAGCATATTCAACCCAATTTAAAACAGAAGAAAGATAGGTTTTTCTTAAATGATAAAGATGTTTTTCCTTTGGGATTGCCACAAAACTTGAGGCAATTGGTACAATTAATAAGGTTATTAGATAAACGGTTATGACATTTATTGAAGTTACTAATCCAAATTCGAAAAGCAAATCGTTTCCCGTAATCATAAACGTTGCAAAACCTGCAGCGGTGGTAAGATTTGTCATCAAAGTAGAAACACCTATTTTAGAAATTACTCTTTGCAGTGCTTTTGCCTGATTACGGTGCAGTAATATTTCCTGCTGGTATTTGTTGATGAGGAAAATGCAGTTCGTAATACCAATTACGATGATTAATGGCGGAACTATTGCGGTAAGAATTGTAATTTTATAATGGAATAATCCCAATGTTCCGAATGACCAAATTACGCTTAAAAGCAAGATGAAAATTGAAATTGATGTGGCAAGAACGGAGCGGAAAAACAAAAAGAAAATCAAGGAAGTGATGAATAAAGCCGCGCCAATAAAGAACCCAATTTCGCCTTTCATGTTTTCGGCATTGATGGTTCGAATGTAGGGCATTCCTGAAACACGAAGATCTATTCCTGTGGTTTTTTCAAATTTATCGATTTTAGGAATCAGATTTTCGATAATAAACGTCTTTCTTTCTGCGGTGTTGACGATTTTTTTGTTCAAATAAACTGCCGAACGAATACTTCCTGTTTTTTTATTGAACAATAAACCTTCGTAAAAAGGCAATTTATTGAATAGTTCGTTTTTAATTTCTCTCAGATAAGTGGTGCTATTCGTTTGTTTTTGGTCAACAAGCGGAACTAGTTCGAATTTCTCGGCAATGGTATCTTTTTGTAATTTTTTCAGGTCGTTCAGAGAAACGACAAGTTCTACATCTTTCGAGTTTTTTAATCCGGTCATCAATTCATTCCAAGCGGCATAAGCTTTTGGAGTAAAAAACGAATCGTCTTTGAAACCAATAACGATCAGATTACCTTCTTCGCCAAACTTATTTAAGAAGTCTTGATATTGTTTGTTAACAATGTGATTTTTAGGAAGTAAATTAGCTTCGGTGTAAGTCATGCTAAGATTTTTCCATTGATAACCAAGAAAAATCGTTAAGACAAGAATAACTCCGAGAATTATGACTCTATTTTTGAGTATGATATGGGCAATCATTTCCCAAAATCCTACTTTTAATGCTTTTTTCATATAAAAAATAAAAATGGTTGCAAAGGTATGTAAATCCGAATATATTTAACTATTTACATAGCTACAATTGTGGTTTTTTTATGTTGTTTTTTCGTAAAGATTAAATTTATATTATTAATTTTTTTGACGGCATTATTTTTAAAGTTAGATTTCTCATCTTTGTTGTAAATTATAGATAAAGTTGAGATTATACTAAATGAGAAATATAAAAAATACAATATTCTATTTTGCAGTAACGGGCGGTTTTACAGCTCTAATTTATTGGATTGCTGGTAAAGGAAAAGATTTAGAAATTGGCAATAAATTATTGGTTCCAGTAACCGAAAACAATCATTGGAATAATTTCGTTTCGTCAATAGAACTTAATTTGCATCATCCTTTAGCTATACTTTTGGCGCAAATTATTACAATCATTATCATTGCTCGTTTTTTTGGTTGGATTTTCAGAAAAATGGGACAACCATCGGTAATTGGCGAAATCATTGCGGGAATTTTTCTTGGCCCCTCTTTATTAGGTTTGTATTTCCCTGATTTTTCGATCGCTTTGTTTCCCGCAGAATCCTTAGGGAATTTACAGTTTTTAAGTCAAATCGGATTAATTCTTTTCATGTTTATTATTGGAATGGAACTCGACTTGAAAGTACTAAAAAATAGGGCGAACGAAGCTATTGTCATTAGTCACGCCAGTATTGTAATCCCGTTTGCGTTAGGAATTGGTTTAGCTTATTTTGTTTACCATGATTTTGCTCCGGAAGGTGTTGCTTTTTTGCCGTTTTCCTTATTTATGGGAATTGCATTAAGTATAACTGCATTTCCAGTTTTGGCACGAATTGTTCAAGAAAGAGGTATTCATAAAACAAAATTAGGTGCTATCGTTATTACTTGTGCTGCTGCCGATGATATTACGGCTTGGTGTATTCTTGCTGCGGTTATTGCAATTGTAAAGGCGGGAACTTTCGTTAGTTCCCTTTATGTTATTGGATTGGCGATTTTCTATGTGATTGTAATGATTTTTATTGTTAAGCCATTCTTGAAAAAAATTGGAGAATTATACGGAACTAAGGATAATATTAACAAACCTGTTGTTGCCATTTTCTTTTTGACCTTAATTATTTCGTCTTATACAACCGAAGTAATTGGGATTCATGCTCTTTTTGGTGCTTTTATGACTGGAGTAATTATGCCGGATATAACTAAATTTAGAAGTATTTTCATTGAAAAAGTAGAAGATGTTTCGGTTATATTATTACTTCCTCTATTTTTTGTTTTTACAGGATTGCGTACCCAAATAGGGCTAATTAACGATCCTTATTTATGGAAAGTTACCGGATTTATTATTCTTGTAGCTGTTACCGGAAAATTTTTAGGAAGTGCTTTGGCAGCCAAATTTGTCGGTCAAACTTGGCGAGATAGTTTTACGATTGGCGCCTTGATGAATACTAGAGGTCTAATGGAATTAATCGTTTTGAATATTGGTTTAGATCTAAAAGTACTTACACCAGAAGTGTTTACAATGATGGTTATCATGGCATTAGTAACCACTTTTATGACAGGTCCGGCACTGAATTTAATCAACTATATTTTCAAAACAAAAGATTTAGATGGTTTAGAAGAAACCTCAATTGTAAAAAAATATAATATCTTAATTTCTTTTGGGAACAACGAAAAAGGAAAATCACTTTTGCGATTAGCCAATAGTTTGGTCAAAAAACAAAAAGAGACTTCAACAATTACGGTTATGCACCTTGCCATGAGCGATGAGATGCATCCTTATAATTTAGATGAATTCGAAAAAGACAGTTTCAAGCCAATTGTTGAAGAATCAAAAATATTGAAGCAAGAAATCACGACACTTTTTCAAGCAACTGTTGACATTGAAACTAATATAGCCGACATTGCTAATAATGGTGAATATGATTTGCTTTTGGTTGGTCTTGGGAAATCTATTTTCGAAGGAACTTTATTGGGTAAAGTATTGGGATTTACAACAAGAATAATCAATCCCGACCGTTTATTTGATAAATTTACAGGTAGAGAAGGACTTTTCGAAAATTCGCCTTTTGATGAAAGAACCCGACAAATTATTTCGAAAACCAGTATGCCTTTAGGTATTTTAATCGACAAAGATTTGCAGGAAGTAAATCAGGTTTTTATGCCGATTTTTTGTGGCGAAGATTCATTTTTGATTGATTATGCGCAGAAATTAATTTATAATAACAATTCCGAAATTATGATTTTGGATGTAAATGGTCAAGTAAACACCAATTTTGTTATTAAAAGTGCCTTGGATTCTTTGGTGCAAAAATATCCCAATAACATCACGTTGATGACAGACAAAATTATTAAAAAAGAGTTTTTAGCCAAACAGGATTTAATGATTATTAGCCTCGAAAGTTGGAAATCACTTGTAGATTCAAGAAGTATCTGGTTGAGTAGAGTTCCTTCGGTATTAATATTGAAAAACTAATTCATAAAAAAATTCGTCTCGATTTTCTCAAGACGGATTTTTATTTTTACTTTTTTTGAAAGTTACACTTTCATTATTTCAGCTTCTTTGTGAACAAGAAGTTCGTCAATTTTTTTGATAAAGCTATTGGTCAAGTTTTGAACTTCATCTTCGGCTCTTTTACAAACATCTTCTGAAGTTCCTTCTTTTTCCAATTTTTTAATGTCGGTATTAGCGTCTTTACGAACATTTCTAATTCCAATTTTTGCGTCTTCCGCTTCTGTTTTCGCTTGTTTTGCAAGATCACGTCTTCGTTCCTCGGTCAATGGTGGAACACTGATTATAATTATATCGCCGTTATTCATTGGGTTGAAACCAATATTGGCAATCATAATTGCTTTTTCGATAGGTTGCAACATTTTCTTTTCGAAAGGCTGCAAAGTAATCGTTCTTGCGTCTGGTACATTGATATTTGAAACTTGCGAAAGAGGTGTCGCTGCTCCGTAATAATCAACAAAAACGCTTCCTAACATCGCTGGATTTGCTTTTCCTGCACGAATGTTTAGGAATTCTTTTTCCAAATGCGCAATAGAACCCGCCATAGATTCTTGGGTGCTATCTAAAATAAATTCAATTTCTTCGGTCATATTTTTAGGTTTTAGGTTTTAGGTTTTAGGTGTTTGGAGAAACCCAACACCCATTACCTAGAACCATTTACTATATATTTACTTCTGTTCCTACGTTCTCGCCTTCGCAAATTTTCAATAAATTACCTTCTTTGTTCATGTCAAAAATCACGATAGGAAGTTTATTTTCCTGGCTTAATGTGAATGCAGTTGTGTCCATTACGTTTAACCCTTTTTTCAATACATCTTCAAAAGAAATATAATTGAATTTTGTTGCCGTGGCATCTTTTTCAGGATCGGCAGTATAAACACCGTCAACACGAGTTCCTTTTAGGATTACGTCGGCATGAATTTCTACACCACGTAAAACCGCTGCTGTATCGGTTGTGAAATAAGGGTTTCCTGTTCCTGCACCAAAAATTACGATTCTTCCTTTTTCAAGATGACGATCGGCTCTTCTTTTTATATATGGTTCTGCAATAGCTTCCATTTTCAGAGCGGTTTGCAATCTTGTTTTCATTCCTTTATCTTCTAGAACGCCTTGCAAAGCCATTCCGTTAATAACTGTGGCTAACATTCCCATGTAGTCGCCTTGCACGCGATCCATTCCGCTACTTGCTCCAGCAACACCTCTAAAGATGTTTCCTCCGCCTATCACGATGGCAATTTCTACTCCTTTGTCATGAACTTTCTTGATTTCATCAGCATATTCGGCTAATCTTGCGGGATCAATACCATATTGTCTTTCGCCCATAAGTGCTTCGCCACTTAATTTTAGAAGAATTCTTTTGTATTTCATTCTGATTTTTATTTAAAATTTGGAGTCATGCTATCGCAAGCTCAAGTCATGAGTATGATGAATTATTTATTGCAAATATAGGGATATTCTGTTTTTCATGAAATAGAGTTTAAAAAAAAAATTAAGACACTTTTTTTGATGTGAATTTGCTAATCATGATACTCATAATAATTACTAGATAAAATTGAGCAGATAATCCCAATAACGAGGTAATCATTTTTGCGCTATGATTTAAAGGCAGGATGTCACCAAAACCTATGCTTGTTGCTGTTACGGTACAATAATAAACAATGTCAATATAGGTATTTGTACTGTTGCTTCCGTCAATATGACTCAAAACCGATTTGCCTTCTAGGAGAAATAAAATTATAAAAAGCTGAACAGTAATTTCAATCAATAATAAATAACCCACAATTGAAGCTGATAATAAAGCCTTATCGATGCGGTGTGGCATGATTAAAAATAACCTGTTTTGTATATCGTGATAAGTAAAAATAGTAAATAAGAAACTTCTCTAACATATTTCAATGTGCTTAAAGTATTGAAAAATAACAATCCAAAGTTGCAACTAAGCGTAATTAGAATGATCGATTAAATAGGAATGAAATATTATTTCTTCGATGAAAAAAGGTATTGGTTACAGCAAAATAAACAAATAACAAGTTTATAATTTGAACATAAATTCCGTAAAAACTGATGTCTCTAAAGAAAACACTTCCGTAAAGGTGTAATAAAAAGGAAAGAAGTAAAATTTTACAACAGTGTTTATATAAAAACAATGAAAATATTCTTTTTACTGTCTTCAAATGGATTTGCATTTTCTAATTTTAGACGGATAATTACAAATATAAGAATAATCAACTATTTCTAATTTGAAACTATTAATCCTCAAAAACAGTTACATCCATAGCGTTTAAAAAGCTGATAATTTTATTAATATAAGTTATTAGGGCTTAGCAATATATGTGATCAAAAATTTTTATTAAATAATTTGTGTTTATTTTTTTTTATAAAAAAAATTTGTAATTTAGTATCGCCAACCAGATTTACTATTTCGATTTACTTTTATATGGTGTTTACTATTGTTTCACAATTTAAATAACAGCCATATGAAAAATCTATTCGAAAGATTTTATGATTACATTTCAACCTTATTATTTGGAGATACAAACGCAACGCATTATTAGCTAATGATTGTAACCAAGTAAGTAAAAAGTGTATGAAATAAAACTACTTTGACTAATTAGTGGGCTAAACTTTGTTCGAATAAAGTTACGTCCATAGCATCATTAACGTCATAATCGCCAATTTTTGTTCGGCGTAAAGCAATTAAATGCGAACCAGAATCCATAGCTTTTCCAAAATCAAAAGCTAAGGAACGAATATAAGTTCCTTTACTGCAAACGACTCTAAAATCGATTTCAGGAAGCGCAATTCGCGTAATTTCGAATTCGTGAATGGTTGTTTTTCGGGCGGCTATTTCAACAATTTCTCCAGCGCGCGCGTGCTCATATAAGCGAACGCCGTCTTTTTTTATTGCCGAAAAAATAGGTGGTTTTTGGTCGATTTCGCCTAGAAATTGCTTCACCGTTTCGTGAATTAAGGCTTCATCAATATGCAAAGTTTCGAAGGTTTCATCTATTTCGGTTTCTAAATCGTAGGATGGAGTTGTGGCTCCAATATAGAAAGTCCCAGTATATTCTTTCGCTTGACCTTGAAGTTCTGTAATTCTTTTGGTGAATTTTCCGGTGCAAACCAGCAATAATCCAGATGCTAACGGATCTAATGTTCCTGCGTGACCAATCTTAAATTTTTTTGGAAGTCCCGCTTTATTGATCAAAGCATATTTCATTTTATTGACTGCCTGAAAGGAAGTCCAATGCAAAGGCTTGTCTATTAAAATGATTTGTCCGTTTTGGTAATCTTCTGTTGACATTAAATAATTGTCAAAGGATGAATGAAAAAGTGGATAATTAAGAGTAAAGAACCCAAAATTATTCTGTAATAACCAAACATTTTGAAACCGTGTTTAGTCAAATATCCTATGAAACTTTTAATGGCTAAAAGGGCGACTAAAAAAGCGATGATATTTCCAATAATCAAAAAGTTAATTTGATCGTGAGTCAAAACGAAACCATCTTTGTAATAATCGTAACATTTTTTTGCTGTAGCGCCAAACATTGTTGGCACGGCAAGAAAGAATGAAAATTCTGCCGCAGTTGTTCTAGATAATTTCTGTGACATTCCGCCAACTATACTTGAACCGCTTCGAGAAACACCAGGAACCATTGCTAAACACTGGAATAATCCAATTTTGAATGCTTGTAAATAACTGATGTCGTTTGTTGTCTGAATTTCATCTGAATTGGCAAACCAATCATCAACTTTCAATAAAATAATTCCACCAATCAAAAGGGAAATAGCAACTGTCAATGGACTTTCTAGTAAAGCGTCAATTTTTTTGCTAAATAATAATCCAAAAACTACTGCTGGTATAAAAGCTACTAATAGTTTAAAGTAAAAATCTAGCGTTTGGAAAAAGCGTTTAAAGTATAAAACTACAACCGAAAGGATAGCTCCAAGTTGTATTACAATGGTAAAAAGTTTGGTAAATTCATCATGTTCAATACCAAAAAAAGTAGAGCCAAGAATCAGATGTCCTGTTGATGAAACTGGTAAAAACTCCGTAATTCCTTCGATAATGGCGAGAATAATAGCTTGAAAAGTATTCATTTATGCTTTTTTAGGGTTTTTAAGAATAGCATAAATTGTAATTCCAAAACCAATTAAAACCGTGGTTGGTGCTAATCGTATTCTTCTAAAATTAAAAATAGCTTCACTAAATATTTTTGGGTCATCGCTTCCGCCACCTGACATTAGGATAAATCCCAAAGCAATTACCGCAATCCCGATTAATAGAATTTTATAGTTTATTTTCTCAAAAAGAAATTCGTGTTTTTGTTCTGTGTTTTTCATTTTCATTTTTTTTAAATCTAAAATCTGAAGTCGTTAATCTGCAATCTTAAATTAATATAAATCATCTGTTCTCAAATTCAAGAAACGTTGTGTTGCAAAATAAGTGCTTATCCAAGTAATCAAAATACCAATGGCAAAAACTGCCAAAAGCACCAATACAACAAGAACCTTGTCGTCAAGGATTCCTAAACTCGGGAAATTAACTTGAAGATAAGCCAATACACCAATCAATGCAAGAATGGCTAAACCTGCGCCAAGCATTCCTAATTTTATACTTCGCATCACAAATGGCTTTCTGATAAAAGCTTTTGTCGCACCAACCATTTGCATGGTTTTAATAATAAATCGGTTCGAATAAATCGATAAACGCAACGAGCTATTAATCAATAAGACAGCTATTACGGTTAAAAATCCGCTGATTATTAAGATCCACATACTCACTTTTTTGATGTTATCGTTTACTAAATTCACCAATTGTTTGTCATAAACGATATCCGAAACCATAGTATTTTTTCGCAAACGGCTTTCGATTTTTGCGATGCTGTCTTTTTCAACGTAATCCGCTTTCAGGTTGATATCATACGAATTTTGCAAAGGATTTGTGCCTAAAAATGTCATGAAATCTTCGCCAATAATATCAGTATGTTGCTTTGCAGCACTCTCTTTAGAAACGTAAACCGATGATTTTGCAAATGGAGCTGTTTTTAATTCTACTTTAAAAGCTTTCAGAATACTATCGTTGGCCTCATTCTTGAAAAATACCGTCATGGCAATTTTTTCTTTAAAATCGTCAGCTAGTTTTTTAGAGTTGATGATAAAAAATCCTAAAATTCCCAATAGAAATAAAACCAAGAATACACTTAGTACAACTGAGAAATAAGAGGAAATTAATCTGCGTTTTTGAAATTTATCAAATGAAGAAGCCATAGTTTACTGTAATTATGGGTCAAAAATAACAAAGTATTTCTTTATTTAAAGTTAATAACGCTCAAACTTTTAACTTTCGTACAATAAATGTAAATTTGGCGTCTAAAATAATTATATAGTATAAGTCTTTTCGACTTTGAACCAGATCCATAAAGATGACTTGAGTTTGCGAAAGCATGACTCCATTAAAAACAATAAAAAAGAGGAATGAAATACAATCCGAACGAAATAGAGGCCAAATGGCAAAAATATTGGGCCGAAAATCAAACTTTTGCAGCACAGAATAATTCCCAAAAACCAAAATATTATGTTTTAGACATGTTTCCTTATCCATCAGGAGCGGGACTGCACGTTGGTCATCCACTGGGTTACATCGCTTCTGACGTATATTCGAGATACAAGAGACATCAAGGTTTCAATGTTTTGCATCCTATGGGTTACGACAGTTTTGGTTTGCCTGCCGAACAATATGCTATACAAACCGGCCAACGTCCCGAAGATACCACATCGGTAAATATTGACGGTGGCGTTGATAAAGATGGAAATAAAATTGCTGGATACCGAAAACAACTCGATAAAATTGGGTTTTCTTTCGATTGGAGTCGCGAAGTACGAACTTCAAATCCGGATTATTACAAACATACACAGTGGATTTTCATTCAATTATTCAATTCTTGGTATAATAAAAAAAGCGACAAAGCCGAAGATATTTCGACCTTGATTTCCATTTTCGAAAGTGAAGGAAATGCAAACATAAATGCAGTTTGCGATGACAATATTGCTGTTTTTTCGTCAAGCGAATGGAAAGCGCTTTCGACAGAAAACCAACAAAAAGTTTTATTACAATATAGACTGACTTATTTAGCCGAAACCGAAGTGAACTGGTGTCCCGGATTAGGAACAGTTTTGGCAAATGACGAAATCGTAAACGGGGTTTCGGAACGTGGTGGATTTCCTGTGATACGCAAGAAAATGACCCAATGGAGCATGCGAATTTCGGCTTATGCAGAACGGTTGTTACAAGGTTTAGAAAAGATTGATTGGAGCGAAAGTATCAAAGAAAGTCAGAGAAACTGGATTGGGAAGAGTGTGGGAGCGATGGTGACGTTCCCCATCCTATCCTTCCCCGAAGGGGAAGAGAAAGCAAGTCTTGAGCAAAAAAGAGGATATATGACTGGTGGAAATAATTCTCATTTATTGCTTGAAAAAGCGAAAGAAATGCGAAATAACCCAACTGAGGCTGAAAAGATATTATGGTTAAATTTAAAGTCAAAAGCATTAGATTATAAATTTAGACAACAACATTTAATTGATGACTATATTGTCGATTTTGTTTGTCTTTCTAAAAAGTTAGTAATTGAAGTTGATGGAGGAATTCACGATTTACAACAAGAATCTGATGCAGAAAGAACTAAAAATATTAATGAAAAAGGTTTTAAAGTAATTCGATTTAATAATAAAGAGATATTTAACAATATTGATAGTGTTTTAAATATTATCAAACACGAGTTACTCAATGCGGTAGTTCCCCCTTCGGGGGCTAGGGGGATTGCTGTTTTCACAACGCGTCCCGATACTATTTTTGGAGTTACGTTTATGACATTGGCGCCAGAACACGAACTGGTTTCGCAAATTACAACTCCAGAACAAAAAGAAGCCGTTGAAGCTTACATTGAAAAAACGGCAAAACGTTCCGAAAGAGAGCGTATGGCGGATGTAAAAACCATTTCGGGAGTTTTCACCGGAGCTTATGCCGAACATCCTTTTACCAAAGAACCCATTCCGGTTTGGATTGGCGATTATGTTCTCGCGGGTTACGGAACGGGTGCTGTTATGGCGGTTCCTTGTGGCGACGAAAGAGATTATGCTTTTGCGAATTTCTTCAAAGGTCAAAACGGAATGCAAGAAATCAAGAATATTTTTGCCAATGTCGATATTTCGGCAGCCGCTTACGGTTCGAAAGATAATGTGGTTATTGCCAATTCTGATTT
>CANBWX010000003.1 GCA_947373225.1 Flavobacteriaceae bacterium
TTTTCAAAAATTCCTTTTAATTGGTTATTTTAGTGCTTTATTTTTAAAGACTAAAATAGCCAATTTTTATTTTCAATGGACATTCAAAATACGATTCAAAAATTACGAGAAGAACTCAATCAGCACAATTATAATTATTATGTGTTGGATAATCCAACGATTTCTGATTTTGAATTCGACCAAAAACTCAAAGAACTTCAAGAGTTAGAAAATAAACATCCAGAATATTTCGATGAAAATTCACCTACACAAAGAGTAGGAGGGGCGATTACAAAAAATTTCGAAACCGTGCCACACGAATACCGAATGTATTCCCTTGATAATTCCTATTCAAAAGAAGAATTAATCGATTGGGAAAAACGAGTTCAGAAAGTGTTGGGAGATGTTCCTTTAGAATATACTTGCGAATTAAAATATGACGGCGCATCTATTTCGATAACTTATGAAAACGGTAAATTAAAACGTGCTGTTACGCGTGGCGATGGAGTTCAAGGCGATGATGTTACCAATAATATCAAAACTATAAAATCGATTCCGTTAAAATTGAAAGGGAATTTTCCTGATAAATTTGACGTGCGTGGTGAAATTATTTTGCCTTTTGCAGGTTTCGAAAAAATGAATCAGGAATTAATCGAAATTGGCGAATTGCCCTATTCCAATCCGAGAAATACGGCTTCGGGAAGCTTGAAATTACAAGATAGCGCTGAAGTTGCCAAACGTCCTTTAGATTGTTTGCTTTACTTTCTTATTGGAAATAAATTACCGTTCAATTCTCAGTTTGATGGTTTAGAAACTGCCAGAAATTGGGGTTTCAAAGTGCCAAAAGAAGCCCAATTAGCCAATAATTTAGACCAAGTTTTCGAATTCATCGATTATTGGGATCTTCACAGGCATAATTTGCCTTATGAAACCGATGGTGTGGTGATAAAAGTAAATCGGTTCGAGCACCAAGACGAATTAGGCTTTACTGCCAAATCGCCACGTTGGGCAATTGCTTATAAATTCAAATCGGAACAAGTAGCTACAAAATTGAATTCTATTTCCTATCAAGTCGGAAGAACTGGTGCTATCACTCCAGTTGCGAATTTAGAACCCGTGCAATTGGCAGGAACTATCGTAAAACGGGCTTCTTTGCACAATGCGGACCAAATTGAAAAATTAGATATTCGCATTGGCGATACCGTTTTTGTAGAAAAAGGAGGGGAGATTATTCCGAAAATTATCGCTGTAGATTTAAGCAAAAGACCAGATAATTCAGAAATCACAAAATACATCACGCATTGTCCGGAATGCAACTCTCAATTAGTTCGTAGCGAAGGTGAAGCCAATCATTATTGTCCGAATTTCTATGGTTGTCCACCTCAGATTATTGGTAGAATCCAGCATTATATTTCTCGAAAAGCGATGGATATCGAAGGCCTTGGAGGTGAAACAGTTGCTTTATTATTTAATAACGGATTGGTTCATAATTATGCTGATTTATATGAATTGACCGTAAGTCAAATTCTGCCTTTGGAGAGAATGGCGCAAAAATCGGCAGAAAATTTGGTCAAAGGTGTCGAAAATTCTAAAGCTATTCCTTTCGAACGTGTTTTGTATGCTCTTGGAATTCGATTTGTAGGCGAAACTGTTGCCAAAAAATTAGCCAAACATTATAAATCTATTGATGCTTTAAGTAAAGCTACGTTTATGGATTTGGTTTTGGTGGATGAAATTGGCGAACGCATAGCACAAAGCGTTCTTGACTTTTTCGAAAATCAAGAAAACAGAATTATCATTGATCGTTTGAAAACGTTTGGCATTCAATTTGAAACTGTCGAAAAAATAAATCCAAATGCCACCGACAAACTTTCTGGAAAGACTTTTGTTGTTTCGGGAGTTTTTGAGCAATTTTCGCGAGATGATTTGAAAAAATCGATCGAAGATAACGGAGGTAAAGTAGGAAGTTCAATCTCGGCAAAAACCGATTATGTGGTTGCAGGAGCAAACATGGGACCCGCAAAACTGGAGAAAGCCGTTAAACTTAACATTCCAATTATTTCAGAAACTGATTTTGTTGAGATGCTTCAAACTAATTAATAGTTTGCAACTCTTGGAAAATGTCATTTTTTTTACAACAGATTCAATATGAATAGAAAGTAAAATCCTTTTAATCTTTTTAATCTGTGGCAAAAAAATAATTTAAAAGATATTTGATTTTTTAAAATCAATTTACGTGATAAATCAGACATATTTTTTTGAAAACTAAACCACAATCGATTTTCCGATAGAAGATTTTGCTTTATTAGTATCTAGATAAAAGTCAATATGTCCCAAGTTTATTCCGTAACATCCCACTTGGTTAACCAAAACTTCTTTTCCGTCAAGGTTTTTTGCAATTGTTGGTTTGTCAAGAAAAGTGTGTGTGTGACCACCAATAATTAGGTCAATATCTTTGGTAAGAGCTGCAAGTTTTAAATCTGATATTTTATCAGCATCTTCCTTATTGTATTTATAACCCAGATGCGAAAGACAAATAACCAAGTCGCATTTTTGTTCTTTTTTCAAAATCAGAACAATATCCTGCGCCGTTTCCACCGGATTATGATAGACCGTTTCCTTGTACATTTTTTTATCCACAAGACCTTCAAGTTCAATTCCAAGACCAAAAACGCCTATTTTAATTCCGTTTTTGTTAAAAATTTTATAAGGCTTTACAAAAGCCGCCATCGATGTATTCTTAAAATCATAGTTCGCCGAAACAAATTCGAATGTAGCATGAGGCATTTGGGCAGTTAAACCATCTACGCCATTATCAAAATCATGATTTCCAATTGTAGATAAATCATATTTCATCATGCTCATCAATTTGAATTCTAATTCGCCACCATAATAATTAAAATACGGCGTTCCTTGAAAAATATCTCCAGCATCTAGCAATAAAACATTTGCGTTTTCCTGACGAATCTTTTCAATTAAAGCAGCTCTTCGAGCGACACCACCCATATTTGGGTTTCTTGGGTCGTCCATCGGAAAAGGATCAATATGGCTATGAACATCATTGGTATGAAGTATGGTTATTTTTTTTACTTCAGCCAATTCAAAACTGCTCAACGATAAACCAAAACCCAACAAAGTTGTTCCTGCGGCTGTTTTTTCGATAAAATCTCTTCTTTTCATTTCTTGTTTTTTAAATCTGTAACCTGTCTGTAATCTGAATTTTATTCAACACTAACCCTTATATCATTTATAACTGGAATCGTGTCAACTTCTTTGAAATAATCAATCAGGACATTTCTTAATTTATAATCTAAATCAAATCGCTGAACTCCTTTTTTGAAGAAATTCATACTATCTCCACCATTAGCCAAATAATCATTGGTGGCAACATAATAAATTCGCTCTTTTTCGACAGGTTTTCCTTGAATTAAGATATTTTTTGCAAAATCATCTTTGCTGATTGTAAAAGTAATTCCAGATAGTGGATGTGGTTTTTTTGCTGCAATAAAATAGTCAACTAATTCGAAAATTTGTTCGCCTTTTAGAGCTATTACAACAAGTCCGTTTTCGAAAGGCATTAATTCATAGGCGGTTTTCGTGGTAACATTTCCTTTTGGAAGCGTAGAACGAATACCTCCATTATTGAGCATGCACATGTCGATATTCTTTTTTTCTCTAGCAAAAAAAACGGTATTTCCGCGTTTCAAAGTTACATCGGCCATTAAATTCCCAATGGTAGTTTGCCATCTTCCTGCACTTTTGTCAAGTGTCTCTGGGCAATAAGCCAAAACAGTATTCAAGTCCTTATCAATGTGATTTCGATACGGTTTGATGTATTTTTCAATTTGCTTTGACTGTTCGGTTTCTAAAACTTGTCCTGAAATTTGATTTCCGTTTTCGGTAATTGGAATCTGTTTTCCTTCAATTTTAGAAACTTGATAGTTTTGTTTGCCACACGAAACGATTAAAAAAAGTGTTAAGAATATAACAAAAAGTTTCAAAACACCATTATACTTTTTTAGATTTACCATCTGTAATGCGACTTAAATAATTAATTTTGTAATCAGGTAAAAGTAACATGTTTTTGAATTATATAAAGGATTTTTTTTTAAAAAGAATATTAAAAAATAGTTTGCATAATGTAAAGAGTAGTGCACTCGGAACTCCTATTCAAACCGTTGGTCTACTTGTCGATGAAAGTTATTTTTTCGAAAAAGACAACTTGGTAAAGGAATTAATTGCCAACGGAATTCTAGAAAAAAACATAAAAATTATTGCTTACAGAGATACGTTAAAAAAAAACGAGACCTATTCGCATCCTACATTTGGTATGAAAGATCTCAATTGGAAAGCTGAAATCACAAACTCAGAAGTTAATGATTTCATCAATCAAAAATTTGATTTATTGATCAGTTATTATGATGTTGAGAAAGCAATTTTGCTGAACATTACCCATAATTCCAAAGCGCAATTTAAAGTTGGTTTTTCCTTAATTGATAAAAGATTGAACCATTTGATGATCAATACAAATGCCGAGAATTATAAAGTTTTCGCCCACGAATTATTTAGATATTTAAGAATTTTAAACAAAATGAAATAAGATATGCAATCATTAATAGGAACTGGTGTTGCCCTTGTAACTCCTTTCAAAAGCGATTTTTCAATTGATACGGAAGCGTTAAAAAGAATCGTAAATTTTTCGATAGACGGAGGAGTCGAGTATATTGTAATTCTTGGCACAACTGCCGAGAATGCAGTTTTGACAAATGACGAATTAGAATTTGTTATTAAAACAGTAATAGAAACTAACAACGGAAGATTGCCATTGGTTCTTGGAATGGGAAGTAATAATACCGCGAAACTTGTCGAGGAACTTAAAACAAGAGATATGTCACAATTTGCCGCCATATTATCAGTTTCTCCTTATTATAATAAACCTACACAAGAAGGAATTTATCAGCATTTCAAGGCTGTTGCCGAAGCTTCTCCGGTTCCAGTTATTTTATACAATGTTCCCAGTAGAACAGGTGTTAATATGTTGCCATCAACAGTTTTAAGACTAGCAAATGATTTCAAAAACATCGTAGCTGTCAAAGAAGCGGCTGGTGATATGATACAAGCTTTGCGACTTATCAAAGACAAACCAAAAGATTTTCTTGTAATTTCAGGAGATGATATGATCGCTTTGCCAATGGTTTTGGCTGGTGGAGCTGGCGTAATAACTGTAATTGGTCAAGGTTTTCCAAAGGAATTCTCCGAAATGATTCGTTTAGGTTTAAACGGAAAAGTAAATGATGCCAATAAAATTCATTACCTTTTTATGGATTGCATCGACATGATTTTTGAACAAGGAAACCCTGCTGGAATCAAACAAGTGTTTGCCTCATTGGGAATATCCGAGAGCACGGTTCGATTACCATTGATTAAAGCCGATGAATCATTAGCGACTAGGATTGCTCAATTTGTAGAAATGATCAACAAATTAGCCTAAAAATCAGCGCCTTTTATTAAGCAAAAATATATTTTGTAGTAGCTAAATTAATAACTAAATTTGCCACCGAAACTTCGGTATGATTTGTGCGTGTTATAATTAACTGATAAATCAAAAAAAAGTAAAAAATAAAATGAAAAAAATAATTTCTTTATTGATTGTTGTAATCGTTTTTGGTTCTTGTGGTGACTACCAAAAGGCATTGAAAAACGAAGATGTTGGTGCAAAATTTGAAATGGCAACTAAATTATATGATGCTGGAAATTATTCAAAAGCAATTCGTCTTTTTGAACAAATTGCCCCATCTTACAGAGGAAAACCTCAGGCAGAAAAATTATTTTATATGTTTTCTCAGTCTTATTACAAAACAAGACAGTATTATCTAGCAGGATATCAATTTGAAAGTTTTGTTTCAGGTTATCCAAAAAGCGAAAAAATTGAAGAAGCTGCTTTTTTAGGAGCTAAAAGTTTTTCTATGCTTTCGCCAATATATAGTCTAGATCAAACAGATACTCATAAAGCGATAGAAAAATTACAGACGTTTATTGATAATTATCCAAATTCAAAAAATTTGGTTGAAGCCAATAAAACGCTGAAAGAATTAAATGAAAAATTAGAAAAAAAAGTGTTTGAAAATGCTAAAGGATATAATACTATTTTAGATTATAAGTCGGCAATTGTATCTTTAGATAACTTTGTAGCTGATTATCCTGGAACACCTTTCAAGGAAGATGCTTTATATTATAAATTAGATTCGGCTTATCAATTGGGAATTAATAGCGTTCCTTCAAAAATGCAAGACCGATTAAATGTTGCTAAGACAGCTTATTCTAATTTGATAAAGTTTAAACCAGATACAAAATACAAAAAAACAGCCGACGCAATGTCTGCTCGAATTGAAAAAGATTTAAAAAATTTCACTAAATAATAAAGCCATGGATTTAAGAAAGACGAATGCTCCAGTAAACACAATAACTTATAATAAAAATATTATTGAAGAGCCAACAGGCAATGTGTATGAAGCTATAACAATTATGGCCAAAAGAGCAAATCAAATCAATTCTGAAATCAAGAAAGAATTGACTGAAAAATTAGAAGAATTTGCTACTTATAATGACAGTCTTGAAGAAGTTTTTGAAAACAAAGAACAAATAGAGGTTTCAAAATTCTACGAAAAATTGCCTAAACCACACGCTTTGGCGGTTCAAGAATGGTTAGATGGAAAAATCTACCATAGAGAAGGAAATAAATAATATTGATTATGTCAGTTTTAAACGGGAAAAAGATTTTACTAGGAATTTCTGGTGGAATTGCAGCCTATAAAACTGCTACATTAGTTCGACTTTTTATAAAAGCAGGTGCACATGTCCAAGTGATAATGACACCTGCTTCTAAGGATTTTATAACGCCACTTACCTTATCGACGCTTTCGAAAAATCCGGTGCATTCTACTTTTTATAATCAAGACGAAGAGAATGAAATGTGGAATAGCCATGTAGAATTCGGTCTTTGGGCAGATATGATGGTTATTGCTCCTGCAACCGCAAATACATTGTCGAAAATGGCAAATGGTGTTTGTGATAACCTATTGATAGCAACTTATTTATCGGCAAAATGTCCTGTTTATTTTGCACCTGCCATGGATTTGGATATGTATATTCATCCATCTACATTAGCGAGTTTTAAGAAATTAGAACAGTTTGGCAATACGATGATTCCTGCCGAAAGAGGGGAATTAGCAAGTGGTTTATCAGGTGAAGGAAGAATGGCAGAACCAGAACATATTGTTGCTTTTATCGAATCCGATTTAGAAAGTAGATTACCTCTTAAAGGAAAAAAAATACTGATTACTGCTGGCCCCACATACGAAGCGATAGATCCTGTGCGTTTTATAGGAAATCATTCTTCGGGAAAAATGGGTTATGATATTGCACAAAGTGCCGCAAATCTTGGTGCTTCGATAACTTTGATTTCTGGCCCTTCACATTTTACAATTGCTAATAATTTGGTAAAAGTGATTCGGGTTGTTTCAGCTCAGGAAATGTACGAAGCCTGTCATCAATATTATCAAAATACGGATGTAATGATTGCGGCTGCAGCAGTTGCGGATTATAAACCCAAAAATATTGCTTCGCAAAAAATCAAAAAGTCAGCAGATAATTTTACCATTGAACTCGAAAAAACCAAAGATATTCTAGCTTCTTTGGGCGAAATAAAGAAAAATCAATTCTTGATTGGTTTTGCATTAGAAACTGAAAATGAAATTGAAAATGCAAAGTTGAAAATTCAGAAAAAAAACCTAGATTTGATAGTTCTTAATTCGCTTCAAGACGAAGGAGCTGGTTTTGGAAAATCGACTAATAAAATTACATTTATTGATAAAAATTTTATGGTAGAACCCATGGAATTGAAATCGAAAGAAGCGGTAGCTGATGATATTTTAAACAAAGTAATAGCGCATTTTTATGAAATCGCCACTAGCAAAAAGTTTGCGCAAGCAAACACCCATAAATTATAAGGCGATACCATATATGACCGCTAAAAAATAAAAATTTACATATATGAATAAAATAGTTGTTTTTATCTTATTGCTTTCTTGCGGAATTATTAATGCGCAAGAATTAAATTGTACAATGACGGTAAATACTCAAAAATTGTCAAATGCTAATCAGCAGGTTTTCAAAACATTGGAAACGTCGTTAGGCGAATTTGTAAATCAAACACATTGGACAGGAAAAACAGTCAAACAAAACGAAAAAATTGATTGTTCGATGTATATTACTGTTTCATCCAATAATTCAGATCAATTTGTAGCTACAATTCAGGTGCAATCTTCAAGATTAATTTATAATTCTTCTTATTCTTCGCCTATTTTAAATTATAACGATAAAGACTTTAGTTTCAGCTATACGGGATTTGAAAGTTTAAATTTGAATCCAAATTCTTTTGAATCCAATTTAGTATCCGTAATTTCCTTTTACAGTTATATAATTTTAGGAATGGATGCGGATAGTTTTGTACCATTATCTGGTGATCCTTATTTTGAAACAGCCCAAAATATCGCAAATGTAGCCCAGCAAAGTGGTTACAAAGGTTGGAATCAAGCTGACGGAAATCAAAATAGATATTATTTAATAAACGACTTATTATCAACAGCTTATGGTGAAGTTCGTCAAACGGCATATAACTACCATTCAGGATTAGATTTAATGAATCAAGATTTGAAAGCTGGAAAAGAAAAAATTAAAGATGCGCTGGTAAATCTTGCGAAACTGAATGCTACTAAACCCAATGCTTTCTTAACTCGTGTATTTTTTGATGCAAAATCAGATGAAATAGTTTCTATTTTTTCTGGAGGACCCAATATTTCAATATCAGATTTAATTGATAGTCTAAATAGAACATCTCCATTAAACTCAAGCAAATGGTCTCAAATTAAGTATTAATTGGTTTTCAATTGTAACTTAAAGCAGCTTTCTTTCACAAAAACAATATAAATGATAACGTCTCTTTCGATAAAAAACTATGCTTTAATTGAAAAATTAACCATCGAATTTTCTGAAGGTTTTTCCATTATTACAGGAGAAACTGGTGCAGGAAAATCAATAATTTTGGGAGCTTTGGGTTTAGTTTTAGGAAAAAGAGCTGATTTAACTTCTTTGAAAAATAAAGAAGAAAAATGTGTTATTGAAGCTCATTTTCAAATATCAAAATATAATTTGCGTCCTTTTTTCGTTGCAAATGATTTAGATTATGAAGATGAAACCATCATTAGACGTGAAATTTTGCCTTCTGGAAAATCTAGAGCTTTTGTAAACGACAGTCCGGTAAATCTTCAAGAATTGCAGGAATTGAGTTTGTATTTACTGGATATTCACTCGCAACATCAAACACAAGAACTTTCGGATGAGAAGGTTCAATTCGATATTATTGATTCAATTGCCAATAATAAAGAAGGAATTTTAGAATATCAAGCACTTTTGAAAAGCTATAAATCGGATAAATCTAGATTAAATTTGCTGCTTAAAAAACAAGCTGAATCTGCTAAAGAGCAGGAATACAATACTTTTTTATTAGATGAATTAGTAGCTTCAAATTTAAAATTAGGTGAACAAGAATCTCTTGAAGCCGATTTTGAAAAATTGAATAATGTTGAAATTATAAAAGAATCTATCGATAAATCTTTGGCTATAGCCAATGAAGAGCAAATTGGGGTTTTACATAATTTGAATGAAATCAAAGTTTCGATGCAAAAGATTGCTGCTTTTTCTCCAGAATATTTTTCTTTATTGGAACGAATTACAAGTCTAACAATTGAATTTGATGATATTTCGGATGAAATTTTTCGTTGCTCAGAAAAGCTAATAAATGATCCTGAACAACTCGATTTAATTAGCCAAAAATTGCAGTTGATTTATAATTTGCAAAAGAAACACCAAGTTGCTACAGTTGATGAATTGATAGCAATACAAACCAATTTAGAAAATTCTCTTTTGGAAATTGGTAATTTAGAAGAAGAAATTACTGCAATTACAAATTCTATTGAAGAGAAAACGACAGTATTAGATGTTTTAGCGAACACAATTCATAAGAAAAGAATAGATGCTATTCCTGTTCTTTCTCAAAAACTGATTTCTATTTTAGAGACTTTAGGAATGCCTAATGTTCGTTTTAAAATGGATATTAGCGCTACTTCAACTTATTTTGAAAATGGAAAAGATGAACTTGAATTTTTGTTTTCGGCGAATAAAGGAACCGATTTTGGATTATTGAAAAAAGTAGCTTCGGGTGGTGAAATGTCTAGAATTATGCTTGCTGTAAAAGCAATATTAGCACAATACTCAAAATTACCAACCTTGATTTTTGATGAAATTGACACTGGTGTTTCTGGTGAAATCGCTAATAAAATGGGCGAAATCATGAAAGAAATGAGTCAGAAAATGCAAATCTTTGCCATCACGCATTTGCCACAAATTGCAGCAAAAGGAACAGCACACTTCAAGGTTTCAAAATCTACCATTGGCGAAGACACGCAGTCCGAATTGAAATTGCTGTCCAGTGAAGAACGTGTAATCGAAATTGCGCAAATGTTATCTGGTACAGTCGTCTCAGACTCGGCATTAAACCATGCAAAAGCCTTGTTGGGCTAAAGTAATTCCTTATATTTGTCATCTTAAAAAAACCAATAATAGAATAACCTTTATAAATATGATTATAGAACCTAGAATGAGAGGATTTATTTGTTTGACATCTCACCCAAAAGGATGCGAACAAAACGTAAAAAATCAAATCGAATATATCAAATCAAAAGGATCAATAAGTGGACCTAAAAAAGTTTTAGTGATTGGTGCTTCAACGGGATTTGGTTTAGCTTCAAGAATCACAGCTGCTTATGGATCTAATGCTGCGACGATTGGTGTGTTTTTTGAAAAACCTCCCGTTGAAGGAAGACCAGGTTCGCCAGGTTGGTATAATTCTGCCGCTTTTGAAAAAGAAGCGAATAAAGCAGGTTTGTATGCAAAAAGTATTAATGGCGATGCTTTTTCTAATGAAATAAAAAGACAAACTTTAGATTTAATAAAAGAAGATCTAGGTCAGATTGATTTGGTTATTTACAGTTTAGCTTCTCCCGTTCGTGTTCATCCAGTGACGGGTGTGATGCACCGTTCGGTTTTGAAACCAATTGGTACCACTTATACGAACAAAACAGTTGATTTTCACACCGGTTTAGTTTCTGAAATTAGTATTGAACCTTGCCAAGACGATGATATTGCCAATACAGTTGCCGTAATGGGTGGCGAAGATTGGGGAATGTGGATGGAAGCTTTGAAAGCAGAAAACCTTTTGGCAAAAGGAGCTACAACAGTGGCTTATTCGTATATTGGACCATCATTAACCGAAGCGGTTTACAGAAAAGGAACTATTGGTCGTGCCAAAGATCATCTTGAAGCGACTGCTTTTGCCATCACAGATAGCTTGAAATCTATCGAAGGACAAGCATTTGTTTCAGTGAATAAGGCCTTGGTAACACAAGCAAGTTCAGCCATTCCTGTTATTCCGTTGTATATTTCTTTGTTGTATAAAATAATGAAAGAAGAAGGAATTCATGAAGGTTGTATCGAACAAATTCAACGTTTATTTCAAGATAGATTGTATACTGGAGATTCAATTCTTACGGATGAAAAAGGAAGAATTCGTGTTGATGATTGGGAAATGCGTGATGATGTTCAAGCAAAAATCGCTACTTTATGGAAGCAAGCTACAACTGAAACTTTGCCGGAAATAGGTGATTTAGAAGGTTATAGAAATGATTTCTTAAACCTTTTTGGTTTTGAGTTTGAAGGGGTTGACTATAAAGCTGATGCAGATGAAATGGTTGGTGTTCCAAGCATTGTTTAATTAAAAAAGGGCTTTAAAACATATAAATTTCAAAAACCATCAATTAATAATTGATGGTTTTTTTATGGATAAAGATTATCTTTGTTAAAATTATCGAGCAAATTAGTTAGATCTTAATTCTTAATTATGTTATTTTCATTAATTATACCAGTTTACAATCGACCAGATGAAGTTGATGAGCTTTTAGAAAGTTTGTCACATCAAGATTTTAATGAAGATTTTGAAGTTGTGATTGTCGAAGATGGCTCGTTGTTAAAATGTGAAGATGTAGTTCGTAAATACGATTCAAAACTAACTATTTCCTATTATTATAAAGATAATTCAGGGCCTGGAAATTCGAGAAATTATGGAATGGAAAAAGCAAAAGGGGATTACTTTATCATTTTTGATTCGGATTGTATTATTCCCAAAAGCTATTTGACTGAAGTTGATAAGGCGCTTAAAGAAAATTATGTAGATTGTTTTGGCGGTCCAGATAAAGCATTGGATAGTTTTAGTGATATTCAAAAAGCAATCAATTTTGCCATGACTTCTTTTCTTACAACGGGTGGAATTAGAGGTGGTTCGGAAAAAATAAATAAGTTTCAACCCCGAAGTTTTAATATGGGTTTATCTAAAAAAGCTTTTGAAGCTTCCCATGGTTTTGGAAATATTCATCCTGGTGAAGATCCAGATTTGTCTATACGATTATGGGAATTAGGTTTTGAAACCCAACTTTTTTCGAAAGCTTTCGTTTATCATAAACGAAGAATTGACTGGGAAAAATTTTCTGTTCAAGTAAATAAATTTGGCAAAGCTAGACCAATATTAAATAGTTGGTATCCCAAATACAATAAAATTACTTTTTTCTTTCCTACTATTTTTATAATTGGATTTGTCGTTGCTTTAATTTTATCCTTGATTTTTAATCATGATTTATGGCTTAAGCTGTATTTAGGTTATTTTTTGGTATTGTTTTTGATGTCAACTTATCAAAATAAAAGTTTTAAAATAGGTTACTTATCTGTTAAAGCAGTTTGGAAACAATTTTATGGTTATGGAATTGGCTTTATTCAATCATTTATAAAGGTTATTGTTTTAAAACAAAAACCAGAAAAAGCGTTCCCGGAGTTGTTTTTCAAAAAATAATATGACAAAAATAATTGGTTTAACAGGCGGTATTGGAAGTGGAAAAACCACAATTGCCAATCATTTTTTGGCAGCGGGAATTCCTGTTTATATTGCTGATGATGAAGCTAGAAAAATCATGCAGTTGGCTGAAATTATTGCTGAAATAAAAAAAATATTTGGAACTTCGATTTTCGAAAATGACATTTTAAATAGAAAAAAACTAGCAGCAATTGTTTTTAATAATCCTGAAAAATTAGAACTGCTTAATTTGATTATTCATCCAGCCGTTAAAAAACATTTTGAAAACTGGGTTATAAAGCATGGAATGTCTCCATTTGTCATTTATGAAACTGCAATATTATTCGAAAGCGGTAGTTATAAAAATTGTAATTTGATAATAACGGTTACTGCTCCAATCGAATCAAGAATTCAAAGAGTAATTCAAAGAGACAATACTACACGTGAAAATGTTTTGAAAAGAATAAATTCACAATGGAATGATGAGCAGCGAATGTCAAAAAGTGACTTTGTTATTGAAAATATTTCTGCCCAAACCGCTAAAGCAGAAGTTAATAATATTCTTAAAATTTTGAATATTCGATAATTTCAGTCTTTGTTGTTAATCTTTGGTTAATTTATTATTAATCATATTGTTAAAATACTAAATTTGTATTGATGAATAAATTGTTTTTTAGAATACTAGTTTTGTTGATGAGTTTATCCCTAATAGGGATAATTTTAGTTCAAGTATATTGGTTTAATACTTCGTTTAAAAATAATGACGAACAATTTAAATTCCATGTTAAACAGGTAATAGGAACTGTTGCTGATAAAATTCAGAAACAAGAAGCCTATACTTTTTATAATAAATACAATAAATATAAAGATAGCACCGGAAAAATTCCTGAGAAAAATGATTTATTGCAATTCTATTACATTCAAAAAAACAATAAAACAAATCAAACAATTGTATATTCAAATAGTGTAACAGCCGAAGATTATAATGTTTCGTCTACGTTCTTTGATAAAAAATTTGATAGTGTAAAATTTAAAAGCTTCAATTCTAAACGAGTTACTGAGGTTTATGATAATAATAGATTTGATAATTCAAGACTTCAGCATAAATTATCACCAGATATTAAGATTGAAAAATCTGGGAACTTAGATATTTTAGATAATGCTCAGTTTGAGATTTTCTTTAAGGATTTAGCTGCTACAATGCCAATTCAGGAGAGGGTTTCGAAAGAAAGTCTGGCTAAACTTTTGAAAAAAGAATTGGAAGAATATGGTGTTAAAACTCGATTTGAATTTGGTATTTATAGTAATGGTTTGGCAACAAAAGTTAAATCGGATGGTTTTAAATATGATAAAAATAATACGTATTCAATTCCGATATTTTCAGATAATGAAGGAAATAGTAAATATCAATTATTAGTTTCATTTCCTTATAAAAAGAAATTTTTGTTAACGGATCTTGTTGGAATTACACTATTATCAATCATTTTTACGTTGATAATAATTATAGCATATACAAGTGCCTTGAACCAATTGATTCGACAAAGACATATTTCTGAAATCAAATCGGATTTTATCAATAATATGACACATGAGTTTAAAACTCCTATTGCGACAATAAATTTGGCTTTGGACGCCATTAGAAATCCAAAAATTATTGATGATAAAGAAAAGGTTCTTAAGTATTTGCAGATGATTAAGGATGAGAATAAGCGAATGCACGCTCAAGTGGAAAATGTGTTGCGAATTTCTAAATTAGAAAAGAAAGAACTTGATATTGTCAAAGAATCTAGCAATATTCAGGAGGTTATAGAAGATGCAATTGAGCATGTAAGTTTGATTTTAGAAGATAGAGAAGGAACAATTGCGAAGCATTTTAATGCCGCAAGAACAACAGTTTTGGTAAATGAAGTTCATTTTATAAATGTTATTGTAAATATTTTAGAGAATGCGATTAAGTATTCGCCAGAGATTCCGAAGATTGATATTTTTACTGAAAATGTAAAAGATTTCATGATTATCAAAATAAAAGATAACGGAATAGGAATGAGTAAAGTTGCTCAAAAAAGGGTTTTTGAAAAATTTTATAGAGAACATACAGGAGATCTACATAATGTAAAAGGTCATGGATTAGGTTTGGCTTATGTAAAAAAGATAGTTGACGACCATAATGGTCAAATATATGTTGAAAGTGAAAAGGGAAAAGGAAGTACCTTTATAATAAAAATACCATTAATAAATTAGAAATATGGAAAATGTAAATAAAAGAATTCTTTTAGTTGAAGATGATCTTAATTTTGGTGCAGTATTAAAGGATTATTTAATGCTGAATGATTTTGATGTCACTCTGGCTAAAAATGGAATGGAAGGTTTCGAAAAGTTTAAAAAGGATACTTATGATTTGTGTATTTTGGATGTAATGATGCCTTATAAAGATGGATATACATTAGCAAAAGAAATTAGAGAGAAAAATCAAGATGTGCCTATTATCTTTTTAACGGCAAAATCTATGAAAGAAGATGTCTTGAAAGGATATAAAGCTGGAGCCGATGATTACTTGAACAAACCTTTTGATTCTGAGGTTTTGTTGATGAAAATCAGAGCTATTATCCAAAGAAAATCTTCGGGAGTGAAAGCTGAACCTGTTCAATTCGAGTTTAATGTTGGTAAATTTCACCTTAATTCAAAACTTAGATTTTTAACTTTTGAAAATGAAGAGCCAGTTAAATTATCTCCAAAAGAAAATGAATTATTAAAAATGTTGATTCTTCACGAAAATGATTTAATGCCAAGAGAATTGGCTTTGACAAAAATCTGGAGAGACGATAATTACTTTACTTCCAGAAGTATGGATGTTTATATTGCCAAATTAAGAAAATATCTTAAACTAGATCCTAATGTTGAAATTCTTAACATTCACGGTGAAGGATTTAGACTAGTAGTAAAAAATAAAGTATTAGCATAAATAGAAAAGGCTCGAAGTAATTCGAGCCTTTTTTCTTATTGTTTATTCTTTGTCATTTCTCCTTCGTCGAAATGACAAATTGTGATGTTTTTTGTTTGGTATTTTACTCTAAATTTAGGTTCAATTGTAAAGCAAAACACGTTTTATCTTCTTTGGTAATACTAAATATCATTGCATCCGAAGTTAAATTTTCATGAATAATAACTTTGTCTTTTAGTGATAATTCCTTGAGAAAATTCATTTCAAAACTTTCAATTTTTTGTTTTAAAATCAGTTTTTCATTTACAAAATCAAGACACCATTCTAGATATTTCACATTATTAACGTGATTTACAATATCTAAATCCGAAAGTGCCACTGTTTTTTCAAAAACCATTTCTGTGTCATTATTAAGGTTAATTTTCGAAAAAGTTTTTTTGGTTGCTTTGTTTTCTGGATACAATTCAAAATGTTCGAATGGCAAAGCCAATGCTTCTGGACGTCGGATTTCAGTATTGAAAACAGCCCAAAAAGTTTCACAACCTACTATTTTCTTTCCATTAACATACATTTCCAGTGCACGAACGGAACGCGAATTTTCTAATGTATTAATCCAAGTTTTTACTGTTACATTATCTTTCCATTTTGGTAATTCGGAAATTTCGACACGCATTCTGCTCAAAACCCAAGCTTGATTGAATTCCTGCATATCCGAAAAACTAATTCCTCCAATTTCGGAATGGGCTGCCGCTGTTAATTGAAGAAGGTTACACAAATCGGTATATTTTAAAAATCCGTTTGGCATGCATTGCGTAAAATTGATTTCCCAATCTTTGCTAAATATGGAGGTGAAGTCTTTGGATATTGGCATAAAAATAATTATGAATTATGAATTATGAATTTTTCATTTATAAATCGAATGATTTCTTTTCGATCGGTCAAATAATCAAACCATTTTGTATTTTCATTTCTTTTGAACCAAGTGAGTTGTCTTTTGGCAAATCTTCTAGTGTTTTTTTTGATTTCTTCGATAGCAAATTCCAATGAAATTTCATCTTCGAAATAACTAAATAATTCTCGGTAACCTACAGTTTGTAAGGCATTCAGGTCTTTATGGGGGAATAAATATTTGGCTTCTGCCAATAAACCTTCGTTGATCATAATGTCGACACGCTGGTTTATTCGGTCATAAATAACGCTTCTTTCGGCTTCTAAACCAATGAGAATAGGAGTGAAGTTTCGTGTGTTTTTCTTTTGATTTAAAAAAGAAGAATACGGTTTACCGCTTCCGATGCAAACTTCTAGTGCTCGCATCATTCGCTGTGGATTTTCTTTGGCAACTACTGAAAAATAGTCTGGATCTCGTTTTTCTAATTCGGTTTGTAGATACGTTAAACCTAATTTTTCATAATTTGAAGTCACTTCCTCTCGAACCGAAGTATCAATTTCGGGAAATTCATCAAAGCCTTTTAATACAGCATCTACATACAAACCAGAACCGCCCACGAGGACTGCATAATCATTGGTTAAGAATAATTGATCCAGTTTTGCGATGGCTTCTTTCTCGAAATCACCAACGGTATAATTCTCGAAAATGGATTTGTTTTGGATAAAATGGTGTTTGGATCCAGCTAATTCTTCAGAAGTTGGAACTGCAGTTCCTATTTGCATTTCCTTGAAAAATTGGCGGCTGTCGCAAGAAATGATTTCGCAATTGAAATATTGTGCCAAAGTTATACTTAAGGAAGTTTTTCCGATGGCTGTTGGTCCAACTATTGTAATTAAATATTTCATATTAAATCGGAATTTAAAAATCGTTAATCTTCAATCTGAAATTAAAAATTCACTATTTTTAAATACTTATTTTTCCGTAGATAGGCTTGAATACTGTTTCGAGTGTCTCGGTTGCTTTGCATCGGAATGATGATGTTTCTTAAAATTTCGAGCGTGTTTATTTGGTAATTTAGATCATAAAAAGCATATCCTTTGTAGACTCCGTTTTCGACTAAAATAGCACTTCGTTCCGAGATATTTCTACCTTTGTCTAGAATAACCATCGTTTTATTGTCGAATAAGTTCTTATCTATAAATTCCTGAACACGCTCATTATATTCGGTTGCATTGATTTTTCCAATACATGCGCCATCACATTCGTTGGTGGTATAGTGGTGACAATGTGTTTTAGTTATATATAAACCTGTAAGTTTTTGACATAGTTTATGGTCAGAAGTAATGCGAACTAACGCCTCTTTTCCTTCCTGCATAGAGGTATATGATTTTACTTCTTTTTTCCTTCCGTCTGCTTTTTGTAATTTTAAATTGAGATAACCATTGGCGTCTTTTTCGGCATAGATTGCCCACGAAAAATTGCTTTTTGGCGACATTCTATTATAAATAGGTCTATTGATTTTGATTTCTTGAGACTCTTTCAAAAGTGCGATAAGTTCACTTCCGGTTTCTTCGTAAGTAACGGTGAAAACCTCGGTTTGAATTTTCTTAGCACTTTTTGTGATTCCTGTAAAATGCTGATTGACTCTTTTGCGGATGTTTTTACTTTTTCCAATAAAAAGTAGGCTTCCGTCTTCGCGATGAATGTAATAAATTCCCGTTTTTGAAGGTAAACTTTCTACAATATCCATCAATTTTGGAGCAATTCCTTTTTGAACTTCAAACTTGATGAGTTCTTTGACAATTTCTTTATTTAAATCTTTGTCTAATAGTAATTTGAATAATTTTACGGTTGCCAATGCATCACCGCTAGCACGATGTCTGTCGGCCATTGGAATTCCCAAAGCGCGAACTAATTTTCCTAAGCTGTGTGAAGTTTGTTCGGGTAATAACCGCTTGGATAATTCGACTGTACAAAGGGTTTTTATGTTGAAATCATAACCCAAACGACGAAATTCGGTACGTAATATTCGGTAGTCAAAATCAGCATTATGGGCTACAAGAACGCAGTCATTTGTCATTTCTATAATGCGTTTTGCCACTTCAAAAAACTTTGGAGCAGAGCGTAACATCTCATTATTTATTCCAGTAAGCTTTACTACAAAGGGCTGAATGGGAATTTCAGGATTGACCAGACTTATGAATTGATCCACGATTTCGTGACCGTCAAATTTATAAATCGCAATTTCCGTTATTCCTTCTTCGTTGAATTGTCCTCCAGTAGTTTCTATGTCAAGTATTGCGTACAAAATAAGTGTTCAGTGTTTAGTATTCAGTTTGTCATTCCGTAGGAATCTCTTCATTATTAAGATCAAAATGGTCATTGAAATTATCTTCCTCCAAAGATACTACTTCCTATCCGAACCATCGTGCTTCCGCATTCAATTGCGAGTTTATAATCGCCAGACATTCCCATAGAAATGGTTTTGAGTTCTAGGTTTTGGGTTTTGGGTTTTGTAATTAAATAATCAAAAATCGATTTCAAATGGATAAATTCTTTCTTGATTTGGTTTTGATTATCGGTGAAAGTAGCCATTCCCATTAATCCCACAATTCGGATGTTTTTCATTTCCAGAAATGTTGGGGAATTTAGAATCTCGTTGAGTTCTTTTTCGTCGAGACCAAATTTAGTTTCTTCTTCGGCAATATGTATTTGAAGCAAACAATCGATAATTCTATTGTTTTTTTGCGCTTGTTTGTTGATTGCTGACAATAATTTCAAACTGTCAACACCATGAATTAGGCTGACAAATTCCGCCATAAATTTGACTTTATTTGTCTGAACATGACCAATCATGTGCCATTGAATATCTTTTGGCATCGCTTCCCATTTCTCGGCCATTTCCTGAATTTTGTTTTCACCAAATATGCGTTGACCGGCATCGTAGGCTTCCATCAAATCAGAAATTGGTTTGGTTTTAGAAACGGCAACAAGGGTTACATTATCAGGTAAAGAGGATTTTATGTTGAGGAGGTTTTGAGCTATTGACATAATTAAATAAACTGTTTCGAGATTTTTTCCGCTTTTTTACTTTCGCTGTAATCATAAAAACCTTCGCTAGATTTCACGCCCATTTTTCCAGCGCGAACCATATTTATTAATAAAGGACAAGGCGCGTATTTTGGGTTTTTGAAACCATCATACATCACATTTAATATTGCTAAGCATACGTCTAGCCCAATGAAATCGGCAAGTTGTAAAGGTCCCATTGGATGTCCCATGCCAAGTTTCATAACGGTGTCAATTTCGTAAACGCCAGCTACTTTGTTATATAAGGTTTCGATGGCTTCGTTAATCATGGGCATCAAAATTCTATTGGCAACAAAACCGGGATAATCATTAACTTCAACCGGAGTTTTACCTAGTTTTTCGGATAAATCCATTATGATTTTCGTCACTTCATCGCTCGTATTGTAACCACGAATGATTTCGACCAATTTCATAATGGGCACCGGATTCATAAAGTGCATTCCAATAACACGCTCTGGATGGGTCACAACAGCACCAATTTGTGTAATAGAAATAGAAGAAGTATTCGTCGCTAATATGGTATTATGCGAACATGCTTCGTTCAATTGCTTGAAAATATTGAGTTTTAATTCTACGTTTTCGGTGGCAGCTTCAACAACCAAATCAACGCCTACAACTCCATCTTTGATGTCGGTATAAGTTATAATATTGTTTATGGTTTTGAATTTGTCTTCCTCGGTAATGGTTCCTTTGGTAACCATTCGATCTAAATTGGCAAAAATAGTTGCCATTCCTTTATCCAATGATTTTTCGGAAACATCAATCAGTTTTACAGTGAAACCACTTTGTGCAAAAGTATGCGCAATCCCATTGCCCATTGTTCCAGCTCCGATTACGGCTATTATTTTCATAATTATTTTATTGAAAAATTAAAAAATCCAATGATTTAAAGATTGGTTTTAATTGAAAATTACTTCTTAAAACAATCAATAATTTGGTAAGCCACGCGTAAAGCTTCTGTTGCTTGTTCCAATGTTACAACAGGAGTTGTATCGTTGTTGATGGCATCGGCAAAGGATTCTAATTCGTCAAGAATAGCATTGTTTTGCTCGACATCAGGATTAGAAAAGTAGATTTGTTTTTTTACGCCTTCGGCATTTTGTAGAATTATATCAAAATCTCCAGGAATTTCGGGAGCATCTTTCATCTTTACAACCTCACATTTTTTCTCCAAAAAGTCAACTGAAATGTAGGCATCTTTCTGGAAGAAACGAGATTTACGCATATTTTTGAGTGAAATTCGGCTGGCTGTTAAATTTGCAACGCATCCATTTTCGAACTCAATTCGAGCATTTGCAATATCTGGAGTTTCACTAATTACCGAAACTCCACTAGCGTTGATGGATTTGACTTTCGAATTAACCACACTCAAAATTGCATCAATATCGTGAATCATCAAGTCAAGAACCACGGGAACATCGGTACCACGAGGATTGAATTCTGCCAAACGATGCGTTTCAATAAACATTGGATTTTCGATCATATCCTTAGTTGCTTTGAACGCAGGATTGAATCTTTCGACGTGACCCACCTGACCTTTTACATTGTATTCTTTGGCTAGCGCCATGATTTCTTCGGCTTCAGCAACAGTATTAGAAATAGGTTTTTCTATAAAAACATGTTTGCCAGATTTAATAGAAACCTTGGCACATTTATAATGCGAAAGCGTTGGTGTTACAATATCAATAACATCGACAGCGTGAATTAATGAGGCTATTGTCGAGAAGTGTTTATAACTAAATTCTTTGGCAACTTTCTCTCCATTTTCTTGATTTTCATCATAAAAACCTACTAATTCGTATTTTTCGGATTGTTGTAATAATCTTAAATGTATTTTTCCAAGATGTCCTGCACCTAAAACGCCTACTTTCAACATAAAAATGATTTTTAACAAAAATAGCAATTAAATAACAATTGATAATTCATATTTGATAATTATTTAAGTATTTAAAATTTTAAATTCAATATTCGAAATAGCAATTACTTTCTTATTTTTACCAAAATAAATCATCCCAAATTTTGAAAGACACTGCCAAACATCAAGGACTTCGGAATCAATTAGTAAGCCTTTTACAAGAAAAAGGAATTACAGATAAAAGTGTTTTGGGGGCAATTAAGAAAATTCCAAGGCATCTTTTCTTAGATTCTAGTTTTGAGGATTATGCTTATCAAGATAAAGCATTTCCGATTGAAGCAGGTCAAACGATTTCGCAACCTTATACTGTAGCTTTCCAAAGTCAATTATTGGAAGTAAAAAAAGAGCATAAAATTCTCGAAATAGGAACTGGTTCAGGCTATCAAACAGCCGTTTTGTGCATAATGGGAGCTAGGGTTTACAGTGTTGAAAGACAAAATAAGTTATTCAAACAAACCCAAAATTTGTTGCCAAAATTAGGTATAAGACCCAAACATCTTTCTTTTGGTGACGGATATAAAGGTTTGCCAGATCACGCTCCTTTTGATAGTATAATTGTAACAGCTGGTGCGCCAATAATTCCGCAAGCCTTGATGGCACAGCTAAAAATAGGAGGAAGGCTGGTAATTCCGCTTGGCGAAGAAAATCAAATTATGACTTTGCTAATCAGAAAGAATGAAACACAATTCGAAAAACATGAGTTTGGCGATTTTAAATTCGTGCCTTTGTTAGAAAATAAAAATTAAAAATCCATTTCAACCCTACCAAAGGAAAGGGTATAGAAATGGATTTTGGCATAAACTATAATCATAAAAATCAGTTTTGATCCGCTTTCCATTTGTTATATTATTGACCAATAATATCAAGATAACGCTCTAAACTTTCTTTCTCAATTTGAGCAACAAATAGTAAAAAATCCTCTTTGTTGTTTTTTGTTTGAGCTGTTTCGAGCGCATTATAATACTGCATTCTATTATCATAATCTCCTTTTATATTGGCAATTACATAACCATTTTGCAACAGAATAAGATTCATTATTAATCGAGAAGTTCTACCGTTTCCATCAATAAAAGGATGAATAGTAACAATTCGTTCGTGCATTTCTGCTGCCAAAATAATTGGATGTAAGTTGTTTTTATTGGTTTCATGCCAAATAAAAAAATCTTCCATTTCCTTTGAAACCAAAAAAGGTTGAGGCGGCATGTGCGAACTGCCTTTGATCATCACTTGCACACGACGATAACGACCTGCATCTTCGGGATTAATACCACGTAAAATCAAGTTGTGAATAGACAAAACTTCTCGCTCATTTAAGACTGTATTTTTCTCCGTCAAATGCTTGATATAAGCAATGGCTTCCTGATGATTGATGGCTTCCAGATGTTCGCGCATACTTTTTCCAGAAATAGTCAATCCTTCGTTGATAACCAAATCAGTTTCGCGAAGCGTAAGCGTATTTCCTTCGATGCGGTTACTTTCAAAAGTATATTCCAGTTCTAATGCTTGGGCAATTCTATAGCTGTCGAATTGTCTAAATTTATCCAATTTTGCCTTCAATAAATCTATTTCTTCAAGAATGGATAATAAGTTTTTTGAAAGCGATTTCTTAACAGTAATATAATTATTTTGAATCTCTTCGCGAACCATATTCATTGCTTTCAGAGCAAATTCATCCTGACCTATTTCATAAATAATTTTTTCTTTGAGCCAAGCTACCATTAATGTTTCAAAGTCGATTCCTAGTAAAGAAGATAGTTTAACAACTTGATCTTTGGTTGGTTTTCTTGATCCATTTTCAAATTTACTTATTAATGCTTGATCAATTCCTAAAAGTTGAGCCACTTCTCTCGTTTTTAATCCTTTTTGTTCTCTTGCATTTTTGATTAGTGTTTTCATTTTATATATTTTAATTGTCTTGACAAATTTAGTCATAAATTTTAGATAAAAAAACAAAAACTAATTTTGCTTATAAATTTAAAATGCTTTTTTAATTCTGTCGAGATCGCGTTTAGTATCCTGTTCTTTCAAGGATTCGCGTTTGTCGTAGGTTTTCTTTCCTTTGCAAAGTCCAATTTCTAGTTTTGCTAATCCTTTTTCATTGGTAAACAATTTTAGGGGAACGATAGTCAAACCCTTGGCTTGAACGCTTCTTGATAAACCTTTTAATTCCCGTTTATTCAATAATAGTTTTCGTTCGCTTCTAGCTTTGTGATTGAATTGATTTCCAAATGTATATTCCTCAATATAAGTATTTATAGCGAAGAGTTCTGTGCCGCTAAATTCGCAAAAACTTTCGGTGATATTGGCTTTCCCTAAACGGATGGATTTTATTTCGGTTCCAGCTAAGACAATTCCAGCCGTAAACTTTTCAATTATTTCATAATCGAAACGGGCTCTTTTGTTAAGTATGTTGATTGTTTTTAGCATAGGATTGCAAATGTAAGAACAAAACGGCGAAAATTCAATAGTTATTTAAAATTGCTTTAAATTTGCACAATGGAAAAGTCATCATCAAAAGATCCGCTTCACGGAATTACACTTCAAAAAATCGTAGAACAACTTGTCAATCATTATGGTTTTGACACATTGGGCGAATTAGTAAAAATAAAATGCTTTACAGATAAGCCAAGTATCAAATCGAGTTTAACTTTTTTGAGAAAAACAGATTGGGCAAGAAAAAAAGTAGAAGAGTTGTATATAAGTACTTCTGCTAAGTTTTAAAGATTTGTTTAATTTAAACGGTACGAAACCATAACGCCACCTCTATAAGGTAGCCATTCACCGCTTTTGTTGTAATTTGTCGCCTTTTCATAACGAGTATTGGTACCAATGTAATAGCCTTTATAAAATCCTTGGCTGTTTCCACCACCTAAAAAACAATCAATCATAAACTTATCATTTATTTTCTTTTGATACCCTATCGTAGCTCCAATAAGGTAACCAATTCCTTTTTCATACATATTTGTATTCAAATAATTCCATTTTTGAAAGTTAAAAACGGTTGCTCCTACATTTGCACCAACATAAAAACCATTGTATTTTTCGTGAAAATGATACCTATATTCTGGAACAAAAATATAAAATTGCATAGGTGTTGCTTTACTGTTCCAAAAAGAAGCAGTTATGTCAAATTGAAAAGTAGATTTTTTGCCAATACTTGTTTCAATTCCTACATTTGGAATAGTCAATAAAGTTGAAAAAGCATTTACTTTTACGTATGTTTGGCTTTGTGAATGTATTGAAAATAAAAGTATAGTTAAAATAAGTAATTTTTTCATTTAAAGAGATTTTCTATTATTATCTAAAAAACAGAATTGTTTTCGGCTACAAATATAGAATATTGTTTGTAGGAATTTAATGTTTTAATGTTAATTTTGATTTTGAAAAAAGCATTAAAATCTTAGTTTATTCAAAATCGAATAAACTACAGTGTCTAAAAATTGTCCTTCGTAATATTCGTTTTCTATAAAATGAGCTTCTTTGACGAATCCATTTTTTTTAAGCACATTTTCGGATGCCGAATTTCTGGGATCAATTAGAGCTTCAATAGAATGAAGTCTCATTATTTTGAAACCATAATTCACAACTTCTTTTATCGCTTCAGTCATAATCCCTTTTCCGTGATATTCAGGAAGTAACATATAACCAATTTCGGCTCGATAATGTTCCGGTTTTAACCTATAATGCCCAATAATTCCAATTAATTTTGAGTCGTTTTTTAATGTTATTCCCCAATTTATTCCTTCATTACTTTCAATTCTCAAATCAATGAGAGCAATATGTTCCATAGCATCCTCTTTAGTTTTGGCCAATGGTCTTGGAATGTATTTCATCGTTTCTTTGTCAGATCGAAGAGCTAAAACTTCATTAAAATCATCATTAACGAGACGTCTTAGGATTAAACGCTCTGTTTCAAGATTAGGAAAAGGAGTAAAATTGATTTCTAACATTTATTTGTTTTTTAAAGAATTTCTACACTAAATTTTGATTGGAAAACTTCATTTTCATTTAAAACTTGAATGCCTTCTTTTTCGAAAAGATTTCCATGATTTTTTTCGGTATCAGAATAACCAAACCAAGGTTCAATACACAGAAAAGGAGCGTCTTTTTTTGTCCAAATTCCTAAATTTGGAAAACCGCTAAAAGTTGTTCTTAAAACAGGTTTAGCGTTTTCTAAAATTGTCAAAGAATTAGATTGTAAGGATTTAAAAATTAATGCGTCGTTTTCAAATAGTGGATAATTCAAATCCACTATTTTATTATTAACGTCAAGTTTTTTTGTTTTATTCGAAACCAAATCATTTTCCAAAAGATAATATTCTAGAGGTTCTTCTTTATTAAATTCAAGAGAATAATCTTCAAAATTCCCTGGCAAAGCAAATGCTGGATGCGCACCAATTGAAAAAGGCATTTGTAATTTGCATTTATTTAGTACTATATATTCAATGTTTAAACTGTTCTCATCCAATGTATAAATGACATGCAATTCGAAATCGAAAGGATATACATTTCTTGTTTCGTCATTTGAAATTAATGAAAATGTAACAGAATTACTCGATTTATCAATTATATTAAATTCCATTTCTCTAGCAAAACCATGTCTTGATAAATGATATTCGATTCCATTATAATGATAGGAATTATTTTTTAAGGTACCCACAATTGGGAATAAAATAGGGGAATGTTTACCCCAAAAATAGGGGTTTCCTTCCCAAATGTATTCCGTGTTTTCCTTGTTTTTTAATGAAAATAATTCGGCACCTAAATGATTTATTTCTGCCGTTAAATTAGAGTTTGATATTGCTGTTGATTTCAAAATAGTAGTCAATTATGTTATAATGATTTTTAGAATGTAAATATATTTCATTTTGAATTCAAAAAGAAGTTTATTGAACGATTGATAAACTTTTGTCAAAATTTCAAAATTATTTTGAGTATTGGCTTTATTTTTCATTAATTTGTTAAAGAAAATTTACAAAATGAAAAATATCTCTCTCTGTACAATCCTTCAGTTATCTTTATTGTTTGGAATTACGACTGCATGGTCCCAACAAATTACTGATTCTAAGTCAAATAAACAAATATCTAAGTATGATTATTATGATGCTTTTGCTCCATTTTTCTATTCGAAAAACGGTACAAACACACGTTCAGCAAGTGGTCAGCCTGGTCCAGAATATTGGCAGAATAGAGCCGATTATCAATTGTCGGCAAAATTAAATGTTTCAAACAACGAAATTACAGGAACAGATATTTTGACTTATACCAACAATAGCCCTGATAAAATGTCTTTTGTTTGGATGTTATTAGATCAAAATTTGTTTAAAACCGACTCTCGAGGAAATGCTGTAGTTCCTATAAATGGAAGTAGAAATGGTGCTCAAGGACAGGTTTTTGATGGAGGAGACAAAATAAAATCGGTTAAAATAATTTCGACAATTAAAGGAAAATCCACAGAAACCGAAGCTAAATATTTAATTACCGATACCAGAATGCAGGTGTTTCTTCCTCAAGAATTAAAATCTAAAGGAGGAATTGTAAAAATTAAAATAGAGTATTCTTTCATTTCTCCAAATGAAGGTTCGGATAGAATGGGTGTTTTAGAGACTAAAAATGGTAAAATTTTCACCATTGCCCAGTGGTATCCAAGAATGTGTGTTTATGACGATATAAGAGGATGGAATACCAATCCGTATTTGGGTGCTTCGGAATTTTTTCTCGAATATGGTGATTTCGATGTGAATATTACCGTTCCTGCTAATCAGATTGTAGTTTGTTCGGGAGAATTGGTAAACGCTGCCGAAGTACTTTCTGTAGACCAGCAAAAAAGTTTTGTAAAGGCTTCGCAAAGTGATAAAACGGTTATGATTCGTTCTGCGGAAGAAGTTTTGGCTACAGCAAATTTAGAATCCAAATCGAATAAAACTTGGCATTTTAAGGTTAAAAACGCTCGTGATGTTTCTTGGGCTTCGTCTGCGGCATTTATTTTGGACGCTGCTAGAATTAATTTACCAAGCGGAAAAAAATCAATGGCAATTTCGGCTTATCCAATTGAAAGTGAAGGCAACGAGGCTTGGAGTCGTTCAACAGAATATACAAAAGCTTCAATTGAAAATTATTCGAAAAGATGGTTTGAATATTCCTATCCTGCAGCAACAAATGTAGCAGGAAATGAGGGCGGAATGGAATATCCTGGAATTGTTTTTTGTGGTTGGGAATCGAAAGGTGACGATTTATGGGGAGTTACAGATCATGAGTTTGGACATAATTGGTTTCCAATGATAGTGGGGTCTAACGAGCGTTTGTACGGTTGGATGGATGAAGGTTTTAATACTTTTATTAATTCGATAAGTTCTGTTGATTTTAATAATGGGGAATACAAAGACAAGCCGGTTGACTTGCATAAAGATGCTGTAAAATATACCAATCCAAATTTAGAAACTATAATTAGTTCTCCGGATAATATGAAAGAGGCTAATATTGGTACTCTATGTTATTCAAAACCAAGTGCGGGATTAGTAATGTTGCGTGAACAGATTTTGGGACCAGAGCGTTTTGATTTGGCTTTTCGAACATATGTAGAGCGTTGGGCTTTTAAACATCCAACACCAGATGATTTTTTTAGAACAATTGAAAATGTTGCAGGCGAAGACTTATCTTGGTTTTGGCGAGGTTGGTTTGTAAATAATTGGAAATTAGATCAAGGTGTAAATTCTATTAAATATGTAGATAATGATCCTAAATTAGGGGTTTACATTACAATTGGAAACTTCGAAAAAATGGCAATGCCTGTGATTTTAGAAATAAAAACAAAATCCGGAAAAGTTACTCGAGTGAAATTACCAGTAGAAATTTGGCAAAAAAATAAAGAATGGTCATTCAAACAAGATACTACCGAAGAAATTGAAAGTATTATAATAGATCCAGATCATGTCTTTCCGGATAGTGACGAAAGTAATAATAGCTGGACTTCTGCAACTGGAATAGTCGAAAAAGACACAAATTTAGACGGTTATTTAGGGAATTTTAGTAGTAGATTTTATGGTTTAAAAAGTGTTATTTCGAAAAAGAGAGGTGTTATTAATGTTGAAATAACAGATTATCCAAAATTTAAAATAGAACTAATAGCAGATAATACTTTTGAATCTAAAGAAGCGGGAGTTAAAATAGAATTCAATAAAAATAAAACTGGATTTGTACTGACATTTAGTGATGCTACTAAAATGACATTTACAAGAGAGTAAATGCCATTTTGATAATTAATATGGGTTTAGTTTCCTCATTTAAAGTGATTTTAAAGTTGAGTTAAATAGTTTTAAAGACATAGATAATAAATTTTAAAGCCTTAAATTTGAGTAAATATAAATAGTATAATTATGAAAAGACATGCAACTGCAGTATGGAAAGGTTCTCTTAAAGAAGGTGCTGGACATTTGACAACGCAAAGCGGAACATTAGAGAACACACAATATTCGTTTAAATCTCGTTTTGAAGAAGGAGTTGGTACTAATCCGGAAGAGTTAGTTGCTGCAGCACATTCAGGATGTTTTACGATGCAACTTTCGGCATATATAACTGGCGATGGTTTTGTGATTGAAAGTATCGAAACAAAATGTGTTATTGATTTGTTGGAAGGGAAAATTGTAAGTTCTAATCTAACGGTTAGCGCAAAAATTAAAGGAATTTCGAATGAAATCTTCCAAGGATTAGTTTCTAAAGCCGAGGAAAATTGTCCTATTTCTAAATTATTCGATACAGAAATTAGTACGGTAGCAACTTTGGTTTAGAGGTTAAACCTAAGTAAAAAAGGCTCGATTTTGTATTTCAAAATCGAGCCTTTTATTTTATAAATATCAAGGTTTTAATCAAATAAATCCGAAGATAAATAGCGATCACCTCGGTCGCAAATAATAGCTACAATTACTCCAGATTCTAATTGTTCAGCTAGTTTAAGAGCTACAGCAACTGATCCGCCACTGCTCATTCCTGCAAAAACACCTTCTTCTTTTGCCAGACGTTTTGTCATTTCACGCGCTTCTTTTTCGCTGACTTCTATAATTGTATCGACTCTTTTTGCATCAAAAATTTTCGGCAAATATTCATGCGGCCATTTTCTGATTCCCGGAATTTGAGAACCGTCACTTGGTTGAGCGCCTATAATTTGGATTGCTGGATTTTTTTCTTTCAAATAAGCCGAAGTTCCTATAATGGTTCCGGTTGTTCCCATCGCCGATACAAAATGGGTAACAGTTCCATCCGTGTCATTCCATATTTCTGGACCTGTAGTTTTATAATGCGCTTTCCAGTTGTCGTCATTGGCAAACTGATTCAACATGATATAACCGCCTCCAGCTACTTTTTTATCAGCATAATCTCTAGATCCAATTATTCCTTCTTTTGCTGGAGTCAAAATTACCGTAGCGCCATAAGCACGCATGGTTTGTGTGCGTTCTATGGTAGAATCTTCCGGAAGAACTAGCTCTATTTCAATATTGAATAATTGGGCAATCATAGCTAGTGCAATTCCTGTGTTTCCGCTAGTGGCTTCAATAAGTTTGTCTCCTTTTTTGATGTCGCCTCTTTTTACCGCAGATGCAATCATATTGTAGGCTGCACGGTCTTTTACACTTCCTCCGGGATTATTTCCTTCGAGTTTTAATAAAAGTTTGACGTTTTTATTTTTGACCAAATTGACACTTTCCATCAAAGGTGTATTTCCAATGAGGTCTACTAATTTTTGAAATTGCATATTATTTTAACTCTTTTACTTTAACTTCTGTAGTTGTGGTGTTCGTCACGATTGATCTCGCAGGAATCGATTTTGTAATCCATGTATTTCCTCCAATAATGCTGTTTTTTCCAACGATAGTTTCTCCGCCAAGTATAGTTGCATTGGCATAAATGCAAACATTTTTCTCTACCGTAGGATGACGTTTTTCGTTTTTCATGTCTTTGCTTACACTCAATGCGCCCAAAGTTACGCCTTGGTACAATTTCACATGTTTTTCGATAACGGTTGTTTCTCCAATTACGATTCCGGTGGCGTGATCTATGAAAAAAGGCGAAGCAATTGTTGCCCCCGCGTGAATGTCGGTTCCAGTGATTTGATGCGCATATTCGCTCATCAATCTCGAAAATAACAACATGTCTAACAAGTATAATTCGTGGCTTAATCTATAAATAGCAATGGCATAAAATCCGGGATAAGCTAGATATACTTCCTCAATACTGTTGGATGCTGGATCATTTTCTAAAATATATTCGGCATCCTGATTCAAATTTTCGAGAACCAAAGGCAGTTTTTCTAGGTATTGATTCCAAATACCATCACATAATTCTTCTTGTTTTTTGCACGCAATTTTTGCAATTTCCTTGAATAGTTTTTCAAGATCGTCAATGCTTTGATCCAAAGCTGCATTAGCATCAAATAAGGTATAAAACAGTTTTTCTGTAAAATCTACTACTTTTGTTTTGATACCATAATTGATTACGGAATGGCTTTTTAAAGCTGCAATATTTTGGATAATTATATCTTTAGCCACGTTTGTAGAATTCAAGTTGTTAGAAAGTGGTAAAAGTAAGGTGTTTTTAGAAATTGCCGCAACAATTTTGTAATTAAATTGTCTTTTTCCAAGGATCAAAAGCCTTATAGAAAATAGATCGAGCTTTATTTACGCTAATGTGATTTTTTTAATTCGTAAATTAGCATAAATAATTTATTTGACGGTGAAGATAACTTCGTAGGTTTTAATCCATTTAAAGAAAATGTATAATGAATAATAAATCAAAATTATCAAACCAACTTTCTCGTTTTTGGAAACTTCTTGGCCCTGGACTTGTCACAGGTGCCAGTGACGACGATCCTTCAGGAATCGCAACCTATTCGCAAGCGGGAGCAGCTTACGGGCTTTCTACATTATGGACCTCATTAGTTGCTTTTCCATTGATGGCTGCCATTCAGCAAATGTGTGCTCGAATAGGTTTGGTAACTTCGCAAGGCTTAACTGGTGCTCTTAAAAATAATTATCCAAGACCTATTTTGTATGTAATGTTGCTGTTTAGTTTCCCGGCAATTATTATGAATATTGGTGCTGATATTGCAGGAATGGGTGCGGTTGGTAACTTGTTATTTCCCTCAATCGACGCTACTTATTTTAGCGTTTTGTTTACTCTAATTCTCTTGGGATTAATTATTTATTTACCCTATCAAAAAATAGCTTCGACACTAAAATACCTTTGTATTGTAATGTTAGTTTATTTTATAGTACCGTTTTTGTACGAACAAGATTTTGCACAAATTCTAAAAGCTACGTTTATTCCTAGTATTAAATTCGACAAGGATTTCATGGGAATTCTTGTCGGGATTCTCGGAACCACTATTTCGCCATATCTCTTTTTTTGGCAAGCATCTGTAGAAGTAGAAGAAATGAATAAGAATAAAAAACACCTGATGGTGAACAAAAGGATTATTCATGAAATGAATGAAGATGTCGATTTTGGAATGTCATTTTCGGGTTTTGTCATGTATTTCATCATTCTGACCACAGGAACGGTTTTGTACAACGGCGGCATTCACCAGATTGACACTGTGGAGCAAGCTGCAATGGCGTTGAAACCATTAGCTGGAAATTTGGCTTATCTTCTTTTTGCTATCGGAATAATTGGCACAGGGCTTATTGCAATTCCTGTTTTGAGCGGTTCGCTTTCGTACATTGTTACCGAAACTTTTGGGTGGGAGCAAGGTTTAAATAAAAAATTCCATGAAGCAAAAGCCTTTTATAGCATTATTGGCCTTTCGTTAATATTGGGTTTGTCACTAAATTATGTTGGGATTTCACCTATAAAAGCCTTGATTTATACCGCAATTTTATATGGACTTACCGCTCCAGTTTTGATTGCTATTATTCTTCATATTTCGAATAATAAAAAAATAATGGGAGAATATACCAATAGCAGAACTTCAAATATTCTCGGTTTTTCAGCATTTATCATTATGACGGCAGCAGCTTTGGCTTTGTTGTATTTGCAATTTTTTAGCTAAACGAAGGTTTTTAGAAGTGTTTATAAATATAACCTACAACCATAAAAAGCCCTGTTATAATAGCCATTATAAAAAGTAGTTTCCGATAATTATGGCTTTTGTCCAAAAAATGCAAGCCAACAATTCCTGAAAATATAAGTACAGCATAAATCGCTGGATACATCTCGAAGGCAGCAGCAAATTTACCATTCAACAATAGGAGGAAAGAGCGTTGAAATCCGCATCCCAAACACTCCACTCCAAAGAGTGTTTTGCTTAAACAAGGAATCATGTATTTCTCTAAATCCAATGGTTTTGTGTTTTAATATTTTTGTAAAAATACAAGAATCCTTTTCGATAATAAATGATACTATTTTAAAGTTTCTTACTTTTGAAATCCAATAATGAAAGATATGAAAAAGTTTGTTATTCTAATAATGATTGTTGCTATCCTAATTGCTTTTTATGAGCAACAAAAAGCAGAAAAAAACGTCTATATTCTAGCCGTTGCCATTGGCGTATTTATGTTTGGAATGATGAATTTGAGTACCAAAACCCCGAGTAAAAATCAAGATAAAGAAGAAAATAATGTTCAATAAAGGAGATAAGGTTTCGGTTTTAGATGAAGCCATAAATGGAGTAGTGGTTTTGGTCAAAGATAAGGAAGTTACAATAGAAACTGAGGATGGATTTATGATGACATTTTTTGTCAACGAATTACTTAAGGTCAACGATTCCAGTAATTTAATGGATTCTATTAAAAGAATAAATGTAGGTGAGGTCGCTAAAGAAAAAGAGATTCCAAAAGCAAGAAGTTTTATCAAAGAACGCAAAGATAAGTATGAAATTTCGGCACCAGAGTTCGATTTACACATCGAAAAATTAGTTCCTAACAAGCGCGGAATGTCAAATTATGATATTCTGACTTTACAATCTGAAACGGCAAAACGACACATAGAATTTGCTATCCGAAATCGTATTCCGAAAATTGTTTTTATTCACGGAGTGGGAGAAGGAATTCTAAAATCAGAGCTCGATTTTTTATTGGGACGATATGATAATATCGCTTTTCAGGATGCCAATTATCAAAAATATGGTCTTGGTGCCACCGAAGTTTATATCAAACAAAACAGCAAATAAATTATGTAGGGACAGGTTGATACCTAATCTGTGTTATAAAAAAAATCACCGCAAATTCATAAATTAGCGGTGATTTTTTTTATAAATTACTTCACTATAAATAGTAGCATTATCTAGTTTTAAACAGCAATTTAGTTGGTTAAAGTACCAAATATATAACTAGTTCCAAGATTGAAACTCGTATTATCACTATTTGTTAGTGTTACATTATTAAGGGTAATAGTATGGATATAAGCACTTCCATTTTTTACTGTTGTAACTGATACAATACCACTAACTCCTGTAACTCCTGTAGCCCCAATCCATTCTTGAATAATTATAGGTGATTGAGGAAGAGTTGTGCCACAAAAATAGCTTGATGTTAGCAAACCATTGTACAAGCGATAAGTAAGTTTGTTAGTTGTTGCACTAAGTAAACTTGTTCTTGGTGTGGTGGTTGCTGATCTCTGAATAAGTGTAGGGTCTAAATTATCTAGTGTCAAAGCCTCACCACCAGTGGTGTAATTATAGATTTGACTTGTTAAGCTACCACATTGTGTTAGTGTTTGGTTAAAAGCAAAAGGTAAAGTAGTAGCTGGAGTTACATAATCTCCAAAAGTAAATGTTTGATAGACTTGATTTCCGCTAGTTCTTGAAAAAGTGATGTTTTTAAAAATGATATTGTGGTTGTATCCCGTAATTACAGTGCTTCCTGCATTAGTACCCGTAACACTTATTGGCGTGGTAATTATTTGAATTGTTCCCGCTGTAGCTGTCCATTGATCCGTAACAGTTGGTGTTGATGGCGGAATAGCACTGCAAATATTGTCAGAAGCTATAGTACCATTGTAGGAGCGATAGATTACCCGGTAAGTTACATTGTCAATAGTCTTAATTGTTGGAGATCCTACAACTGTAGGCACATTTACGAAGTCAGTACTTGGCATTTGGAGAATTAAAGCTTCTTGCGTATTCAGTTTATAAATGACATTTGTTGTGCTACAGCTTTGAGTTGTGGCATTGCTAAAATCAATGGTTCCTACGGTTAAATTACCATCATTACAACCATTTAATAACAACACAAAAACTAATAGGCTTAATACTCTTTTCATCTTAAATTTTATTTGGGTCAAAAATAGTGAAAAATTGACAAATCTTAGTAGAGAAATCACAATTGATATTTCATAACTTTGTGCCAATGAAAAAAGTATATCTCGATAACGCCTCTACTACCCAGCTTCGTCCCGAAGTGATTCAGGAAATGACTAAAATTTTGACCGAAGATTACGGAAATCCGTCGTCTACACATGGTTTTGGTCGAAATGCCAAAAGTATTTTAGAGCTTTCCAGAAAGTCCATTGCCAAGCAGTTGAATGTTACTGCACAAGAGATTATTTTTACTTCCTGTGGAACCGAAGCTAATAATTGGATGCTGCGTTCTGCTGTAAAAGATTTGAAAGTAAAGCGAATTATCACTAGCAAAATAGAGCATCACGCTGTTTTACATACCGTTCAGGCTTTGCAAAAAGAGTTTGATATTCAGGTAGATTATGTGACGGTCAAGCCAAATGGTGAAATTGACATTACTGATTTAGTCGATTTGCTTTCGCAAGAAACGAAAACTTTGGTTAGTTTAATGCACGTGAATAACGAAACGGGAACTGTTCTTGATGTAGAAAAAGTAGGTCGAATTTGCCAGCAACATAATGTGCTTTTTCATTCGGATATGGTGCAGTCTATCGGGAAAACCGAAATAGATTTGCAAACAATTCCAGTTGATTTTATTGCTGCGAGTGCTCATAAATTTCATGGTCCAAAAGGCGTCGGATTTGCTTTCGTTCGGAAAAACTCTGGTTTGCAACCGCTGTTTTTTGGTGGCGAACAAGAAAAAGGCTTACGTCCAGGAACCGAAGCTATTCATCAAATTGCTGGAATGACAAAGGCTTTGGAACTTTCTTATTCCAATTTGAATACCGAAAGAGATTCTATTTCGGATTTAAGGAACTACTTGATTAACCAACTTGAAGTTGAATTCCCTGCTTTTGTAATCAACGGAAATCAAGATGGTTTTTATACTATTTTGAATGTTTTATTGCCTTTTTCGGATAATAAAACTGCTATGATTTTGTTTTATTTAGACATGAAAGGAATTGCCGTTTCTCGTGGAAGCGCTTGTCAAAGCGGAAGTATAAAACCTTCTCATGTTTTAATCGAAATGCTTTCGAATGAGGACTTAAAAAAACCAAGTTTACGTATTTCTTTCAGTCATTATAATACGAAAGAGGACATCGATTTATTAATCGAAGCCTTGAAAAGTATTTAAAATAAGTTTTTAAAAGTACTAAACTAGTACTGTTTCCGTCGATAGAGTCTATTTTTGTTTCTCTTTTGCTTTCTCTTTTTCTAGTTTTCTAAAATAACCCCGAAACAAGAAATTGTGTTTCATTGCCTCTAGATTTTCATTCAAACGGAAACTAGCTTGGTTTATATTGGTAATTGTCGAATCTATTTTTGTAACTAATTTTGGGTCGTTCGATAAGTAATTGATAGCTCCTTTTCCGTCTTTAGCATTTCCGATTGTGGTATTCAAATTCGTAATTACCTTGTTGATTTCTTTAGTTGATTGGTCTAAATTATTGACTACATTTTTTATTTTATTGGCTACTGCCGTATCTTTAATAACCCCAATAACATTGTCTTTTTTATCTAATGATTGAATGACTTTTTTTAATTCTGCTATCGATTCTGCAGTACCTTTTCCAGTTGTTTTCAAGTATTTCATGGTTTCTTTCAGGTCCTTTGCCAACAAAGTATCGTTGATCAATGCTCCGATAGTTCCTTTTCCTTCGTTGATTTGCTTGGTTATTTTTAGTAAATCAAAACTAAGTTTCGAGGTGTTTACATTGGTCACACTCAGGGTATTTAAGATATCTTCGGTACGAACTTTATTCTGCGAACGAATTTTGTCTCCGGGCTCAACAGAGGGTTGTATTCCTTTGCCTGGAAGAATATTTACAATCATGTTTCCCACCAATCCATCCGAGCTAATAGTGGCTATAGCATCTTTTTTTATGAAAGGAAAAATAGCTTTATCAATAATCATATCTACCCGAATTATGGTGTCATTATCCATTTCTATTCCTAAAACTGTACCTACATTTATTCCGGAATATCGGACATTATTTCCTAATTGTAAGCCATTTACATTATTAAAAACGGCTTCTAAATGGTTTGTTTTGCCAAACATTTTTTGTTTACTACCAACGAAATAAATTGCCAAAATGAATAGCAATAATCCGATGATTACAAAAAATCCTAGACGGATTTTTTGTGAGGTTGTTTTTTCCATTTTATTATTATTTAAAGAAAGCTTGAACTTGAGGATCTTCAGATGTCGATAATTCTTCAAAAGAACCTTCGACATAATTTTTGCCATCAACTAATAAAATCATTCGGTTCGAAATTGCTCGTGCGCAATCCACATCATGAGTTATAATAATTGATGAGGTACTGTATTTTTTTTGGATAGAAACCATTAATAACAAAATTTCTTTTGCCGTTATTGGGTCTAATCCCGTTGTTGGTTCGTCATATAGTATAATCCTAGGTTGTAGGATTAAGGTTCTCGCAAGAGCAATTCGGCGCTTCATTCCGCCCGAAAGTTCCTCCGGCATCAAATTAATCGTGTGGGCTAAGCCAACGTTCTCTAAAGCTTCCATCACTAATGGAGTGGTGTCTTTTATTCTTCCAAATTTCTTGGTATGACGCCTCAACGGAAATTCTAAATTTTCTCTAACGGTCATCGAATCATAAAGCGCACTTCCTTGAAATAAGAATCCAACTTCGGTTCTTAGTTCGTCTAATTCCTCGTGATCTAGTGCGCTAATGTCTTTACCCATCACTATTATTGAACCGCTATCTGGTTGTTCTAGACCAATTAAGCATTTTATCATTACCGATTTTCCAGATCCTGATTTCCCCATGATAACCAAGTTTTCTTCTTCGACCAGTTTCATATTAAAACCATTTAGGACATGATTATTGCCATAACTTTTTTTTAAGTCCTTGATTTCTATAACTGTTTCCGGATTTTTTTCAAAAGTTTCCATAATCATAAATTATAAAATATATTAGTGACAAAAACGGCAATAAAATCGATTATAAATAAAAGCACCGATGTAAAAACAACCGCAGAATTTGCTGCGAGACCAACACCAGCAGTGCCTTTGCTACAATTATATCCTTTATAACAACCTACTAATCCTATGGCAAAGCCAAAAAAGAACGTTTTTATTGTTGCTGGTATTAAATCGCCAAACTCCAACGTATCAAAAACCTGATTAAAATATAATAAATAAGAAACACTTCCTTTTACATTTTCAACCATGGCAGATCCAAAAATAGCAATGGCATCACCAAAAATCACTAAAATTGGAATCATGAATGTTGTGGCTAAAATCCGTGTCACAACTAGATATTTCAAAGGATTTGTTCCCGAAACCTCCATGGCGTCAATTTGTTCGGTTACACGCATAGAACCTAATTCTGCGCCAATTCCTGAACCAATACGTCCGGCGCAAATTAAAGCTGTAATTATGGGGCCTATTTCCCTAATGATGGAAATACTTACCATTCTAGGCATCCAAGAAACAGCACCAAAATCTAATAATGTAGGACGTGATTGTAAGGTAAAAACTAATCCGATGATAAATCCTGTGATAGATACCAATAATAAAGAACGGTTTCCTATATAAAAACATTGACGTATAAATTCCCTAAATTCAAAAGGACGTTTGAAAGTTTCCTTAAAAAAACGACCTGCAAAATAGGAGAGATCTCCTAGTTCTACTAAAAAAGACTTTAATATTTCGATTATTTTATAAATAGCATCCATTATATTTTAGAGATATTCTTTTAAAAATGGGGTTAATCAAATGTACAATTAATCTATTGATAATCAGATTATAAACCTGTAGTTAACTTGTCTTTTGTATTTATATCAATAAAATTGCGTAATTATATTTTGTTCTTAAAACGGACTTTCAATTTTTTTTTATTAATTATTTGCTGTTTAAAAGAATGTATTTCATTAAATATCTTAAAATCAGTATTATTATGGTTTTGTGTTAATGAGATTTTTAATAAAATTAGGTTTTTTTTATCTGGACAAGTTCTTCAAATAATTCTTTTTCTTTTTCGCTAAGATTGGTGGGTATAATTATTTGATAGGTGATGTATAAATCACCAAAATGTCCTTCTTTTTTATAAATAGGAAATCCTTTTCCTTTTAGCTTTACTTTAGTACCATTCTGAGTTCCCGGTATAATTTTTAGTTTTACTTTTCCGTCAAAAGTATCTACGGTTATTTCTCCACCCAAAATAGCGCTGTATAAATCTAAATCGATTGTTGAATAAAGATTGGTTTTCTCCAATTTGAATTTAGTGCGATTTTCGATGGTGAAAGTAATATACAAATCTCCTTTTGCACCACCATTTATGCTTTCGCCTCCAAGTCCGTTAATTTTTATTTGCTGACCATTTTCGACACCGGCAGGAATAGTAAGCCGAATTTTTTTTCCGTTTATGGTTAATTCCCGTTTTTCGGTTGTGTAAACGTCTTTTAAATCAAGATGCAATTCGGCATGAAAATCTTCACCTTTCGATTGTCTATTATTAGTTCTTCCTCGTGCCGAACGACCTCCAAACATAGATTCAAAAAAATCAGAATAATCGCCACCGCCCGAAAATCCTCCGAAACCTCCTTGCTGATCGCCACCATAAGATTGTCTTTGCTGTTTAGATTGCTCAAATTCTTCGGAATGTTTCCAGTTTTCGCCATATTGATCGTATTTTTTTCGATTCTCAGGATGGCTCAAAACCTCATTGGCTTCATTTATTTCCTTGAATTTTATTTCGGCTTCTTTATCATCGGGGTTGAGGTCAGGATGATACGTTCGCGCCATTTTTCGGTATGCTTTTTTTATCTCGGTTTCCGTTGCACTTTTCTCAATTCCTAATACTTTGTAATAGTCTATAAACGCCATTTTATGTTGTTTTTTTTAGATTGTGTTTACGTGATTTATTTTTTTTGATAGCTGAATTATAGTAACTAATTCTCTCTATCAAATTTAATCATTTTTTCCGTGCTAAAAAAGTAATAAAGTATTTTATTACAGCAGTTTATGTCTTTGTCTATCCCAATTAATAGCTTGTGTAAATGAGTTTTATAATAAAATTTCATGAATCGTTTATGAGACAAAAAAGTGATTATTATTTTGATTATTCGTTTCATCCAATACGAATACCAATTGATTAATTTTGAGGATAATCCATCTGTTGTGTTTTTTGGATTTAATCTAATTGTATCAAGGTGTATAAGTGTGTTTTACAAACTATTTTTTAATGCTTTTTCGAGGTCGTGAATTGGTTTTAAGGAAACTTCAGATCCACTTTCTCCATTATGCTTATAATCAAACGGATCATCAAGGTCTTCGATTAGTAAAAACATATACGAAATTAAAAAGGTGACGACCAAAGTAAAAAATAGGGAAGTATCAAAAGGGGTCATTTTAATAATAAGAAGGCAAATTCCGATGACAATTCCCATGGCTTCTAGGATTGCATAGGCCGAAATAACAAAATCAGTATCTCTAATGGTATCAATTCTCAATAGCATTTTTCGAAGATTTACCTGTTCGTTTTTCATTTTTATAATATAGGGTACAGGAACTCCTTCATTTTCAAATTCTATAAAAAACTGATTCATATCACTAATTTTGATTAACATTGATGCTGTTTTTTCCTCTTTGTAAAACCATTTTAAAATAGAATCAACAAATGGTTTCTGAAACTCAATAAAATCAAGTGCTGTAGTTGAGTTTTTGGTTTTATGAATGGTATAAGAATCATCTAATAATGTTTTTATTGATGCTGAAATTTCACTTGGTAATTTCTCACTTTCTTTATAATCCGAAAGAACGCCACTTATTAAAAATCCTATCAAGAATATTGTTCCTGCGACTAAACTTGTGAAAAGTGCATTTATTTCTAGAATTTCAAGTCCGTAATAATGAGAGGTGATTTTTAATAATGCAACTAAAATTAATAACGGAGTAATTTTAATTGCAATGTACCATTTTTGCCAAATTTTTCGAGTAGATTTTTTTATTACTTCTTTAGGTTTCATATCTCTTTGAATTATTTCATTTTGAAGAGATAATTTCAAAATGAATTCGTTAATTATTGATAAATTTAATAAAAAAAATAAAAATCCTCAATCACATTTTTTTGCAATTGAGGATTCTATTTATAAAGTTTCTAAAACTTAAAAAGGTATTAAATAGCGGTTACAATTGCTACGAAATCGGCTGCATTAAGCGCTGCACCACCTATTAATCCACCGTCAACATCTGGTTTAGAGAATATCTCTTTTGCATTATCTGGTTTTACACTTCCACCATAAAGGATCGAAACATCTTCGGCGATATCACTTCCAAAAGCTTTACGAACCGTTTCTCTGATGAATTCGTGCATATCTTGAGCTTGTTCTGGACTTGCAGTTTCACCAGTTCCAATTGCCCAAACTGGCTCATAAGCCAAAACAATTTTTTCCCAATCTTTAGCTTCAATATGAAATAATCCGTCTCTCAATTGGTTTTCAACAATATTGAAATGATTTTTAGATTGACGATCTTTCAATTCTTCTCCAAAACAAAAGATAACGGTCATGTCATGTTTCAAAGCAGTATCTACTTTGTTGGCAATCAAAGCATCACTTTCGTGAAAAATAGCTCTGCGTTCAGAGTGACCAAGAATCACAGTGTTTATTGCAATACCTTTCAACATATCAGCTGAAATTTCACCTGTGTAAGCGCCACTTTCTGCTTGGTGCATATTTTGTGCAGCAACTTGTATTTTTGTGTTTTTTAATTGGTCTACTGCCGAAGCTAGGTTTACAAATGTAGGCGCAACGATAACTTGCGTGTCACCTCCAGTTGGAATTTGAGCAATCAATTCGTTTAATAATACTTTAGTTTGCTCTGCATTTTTGTTCATTTTCCAGTTTCCTGCTACAATTTTTTTTCTCATTTTGGTTGTGTTTGTAATTTGATAATTCTATTTCTAATTTCTATTTGTTCAATTTTTTTAAAGTGGTATTTATCATTTCAAAGTCGGTTTCAATAGCTCTGTAAAGTACTATTTTACCGGTTTTGTCAATGATAATATACCTCGGAATCCAATCTAAATCTATTGCTTTTCCAAAAATGCCTTTCATTCCATCATTGGCCATAAAATGATCGCCTTTGAGTTCGTGTTTTTCAATTCCTAATTTCCATTTTTCGGCGGTTTTATCCATCGAAAGGAATAAATAAGCGACATTAGGATTATTGGCTTGCAACTCTTTTATTTTTGGCATTGCTTTTACACAATCGCCACACCACGAAGCCCAAACTTCGATAACGAGGGGTTTTCCTTTGTATTTTTTCAAAATATCTTGAAAAGCAACTTGTTTTCCGTCAGTTGCTAATAAGGTTTGGGACAAAGCTTCTTTTGAAAACGATGTTTTTTGTGCATGCGAACAAGATAAACTCACAATAGCGACAAGCAAAACAAGTATATTTTTCATTTTTTAAAATTTTTGGCAAAGTTACATTTAATAAGTAGGATTCAGATTCAATTTGTCAAGATCATTATAATGTACCTTTTGAATTATTGTTCCATAATGCAAAATTACGAAACTTGGATTGGCTCTTTCTATTGTTTTTAGTGGCGTTGCATCGCAAAATAGGAAATCAAAAGTGAAACCATATTTCTTTTTCACATTGGCAATATCTTCTTTTGAGGAACCTGTTAGAACCGCAACATAATAACCATTTGTCAAAGCTTGTTTGTATAATTTATTGATTTTCTGCAGGCCTACTGGATTTGCTTTTTCTAAATCATAAGCGACAATTAGCAATGATTTTTCTTTAGAAAAAATTTGTTGTGTGTTATCATTTCCATCTAATTCAAGTTTGAAATCATGAATAGGAGGGAGGTAACCTTGAACAAGAACTTTGTCTTTTCGGTCAACAAATTTGGCTCCAGCCGGAAGCGCGCCTAAATCTTTTTCTTTAAATTCTTTGTTTACGCCATTTACATTATAAATAAATACCATTTCAACAACGCTTTTTGGCGCATTATCCGGAATTTCCATAGCAGTTTTAATATTTGTACCTACTTTATAAGGTCTAAAATCGACTATTGGCAAATGATTTAAAACCCAATATCCCATAAAGGAACACAAAACAACGCTTAGAATAGCCAACGCATTTTGAATAGAATTCGGAAACAAAGGTTTTATCAATTTTTTGTTAAAAAACAAAATAAGGATGAAAAATAATAAAATAATATCTTTCGAAAAGGATTGCCAAGGCGTTAAATGCAATGCGTCACCAAAACAACCACAGTCTTTTACGACATCAAAATAAGCCGAATAAAAGGTTAAGAAAGTGAACATTATAATCAAAAGCAACAAACTCCAAATCGTCAATTTTGATTTGTAACCAATGAGTAACATGACTCCCAAAACTACTTCGAGAATTACCAAAAACAAAGCAATTGCCAGCGAAAATGGAACGAAAAAAGGCATATTAAAAACAGGTTCACTGAAATATTCTTCCAGTTTATAGGAGAAACCTAAAGGATCATTCAGTTTTATTAAACCTGAAATGATGAATAAAATTCCAACGAATAATCGGGAGAATTGTGTGATGATGTTTTTCATTTTTTTTTCGATTTTCGAATTTATTTGAAATTTGTTTTTTGCTATTTGTTATTTTACATTCTTCATTAATATCAATGCAAAAACGGCATAATTGATCATATCCTGATAATTAGCGTCAATGCCTTCTGAGACCAATGTTTTTCCTTTATTATCCTCAATTTGTTTTACACGAAGTAATTTTTGTAAGATTATATCTGTCAAGGAACTCACTCGCATTTCGCGCCAAGCCTCGCCATAATCATGGTTTTTATTTTCCATTAATTCTTTGGTCAGCTTGATTTTAGCATCATATAATTGCGTTGCTTGATCTACATTCAAATCGGGTTGATCGACAACTCCAAGTTGTAATTGGATCAAAGCCATAAGCGAATAATTGATGATTCCGATGAATTCGCCAGTTTCATCTTCGTCTATTTTTCGAACCTCATTTTCCTGTAAACTTCTTATTCTTTGGGCTTTGATAAAGATTTGATCCGTCAAAGAGGGTAATCTTAAAATGCGCCAAGCGCTGCCGTAATCTTTCATTTTATTGACGAAAAGGGTACGACAAATCGCAATCACCTTATCATATTCCTGTGAAGTAATGTTCATTTATTGATGTATATTTGTCACAAAAATAAGGATAATTTTTTTGAATGATGAATGATGATTAACGATTTTTGAATTTTAAAATGACAATAAACTGCAAAGGACAACTTATCGATTTATCTATTCCTAAAGTTATGGGGATTTTGAATGTAACGCCCAACTCTTTTTTTGACGGTGGAAAGTATAAAAACGAAAGTGAAATACTATCTCAAGTGGAGAAAATGCTTAATGATGGCGCAACTTTCATCGATATTGGTGCGTATTCAAGCAAGCCCAATGCCGACTTTGTTTCGGAAGAAGAAGAATTGCAACGAATTGTTCCGATTGTGAATCTTATTCTAGAAAATTTCCCCGAAACTTTAATTTCAATTGATACTTTTAGAAGTGAAGTTGCTCAAGCTTGTATCGAAAATGGTGCGGCGATTATCAATGATATTTCGGCAGGAAATCTGGATGATAAAATGCTGGAAACTATTGCCAAATATAATGTTCCTTATATCATGATGCACATGCGCGGGACGCCAAAAACCATGCAAATCATGACCAATTATGAAAATATTGTCAAGGAAATGCTGTTTTATTTCTCTGAAAAAGTGGCAAAAGCAAGAAGTTTAGGAATTAATGATTTGATTCTTGATCCTGGTTTTGGTTTTGCCAAAATAGTAGAACAAAATTATGAGGTTTTGCAAAAAATGGAATTATTTAATACTTTAGAATTGCCAATTCTTGTTGGTTTTTCGAGAAAATCAATGATTTATAAATCGTTAAATTCCATTGCCGAAGAAGCCCTAAACGGAACCACTGTTTTGAATACTTTAGCCTTGACAAAAGGAGCAAAAATCCTTCGCGTTCATGATGTTAAGGAAGCGATGGAATGTGTTACTTTATATACTAAAACAAATCAAAAATTATGAAATATTGTAGTCTAATTATATTATTTATTTTGTTTTCTTGTGGAAATAAGGAAGATATTTTATTACCAAAATCGAATGTGACGGCGGTTTCGGATATTGTAGATCATTCGCCTATTTATATCTTTTTTAGAACTAAAGAAAAAGATACTTTGGTCGAAGTCAATAAGAAAAATGAGATTATTTCGACCAATTGGATTTTTAATATCGACAAGCGTTTGCCTTTACGATTAGTAATTCCAGAAGTGATGAAGTTGCAAGATAAAAAGCGAAAAGAAGTCGCTCACAAAAACGATGATGCCAAAAATTATTATTCGTATGCGGATAGTATTCACAAGAATTTGGCGTTTTTGCCTTTCACGGAAGTGGTTTATAAATTAGAAAAACCAAAATCAGGATTGGTAATATTTTTTGATAAACACAACGAAATTACTGTTAATAATGTGCCTGTAAAACGAGCAGATTTGCGTAAATATTTGAGTTCAATTTCAAACGAGAATTCTAATGTATTGCAATTTTGCTTTGCTAAGAATATGACTTATGGAAGTTACCTTCAGAACGAAATTTTCATCCAAAGTTCCGTAATAAATAAGATTACGAAAGAAGAGTTTGTTTATTAAAAACTTAATATGAATTCTTAAATTACTGGTGATGATAGGGTTCGTTCTTCAAAATCGTGAATCCGCGGTATAATTGTTCTATAAAAAATAATCGCACCATTTGGTGCGAAAATGTCATAAGCGACAGCGATATTTTACCATTTGCTTTGGCATATATTGCATCCGAAAATCCGTAAGGTCCGCCAATAACGAAAACCAAAGTTTTTACTCCGGAATTCATTTTCTTCTGTAATTCCTCTGAAAATGCCATACTCGAAAAGGTTTTTCCGTTTTCGTCCAATAAAATAAGTTGGTCTGTTGGTGTTATTTTTGCCAAAATCAATTCGCCTTCTTTCTCCTTTTGTTGACTTTCCGACAAGTTTTTTACGTTCTTAATATCAGGAATTATCTCTAAATCGAACTTGATATAAAACGATAATCGTTTTTGATATTCATCAATTAAAGATTGAAGATTTTTATTGTCGGTTTTGCCAATGGCAATGAGTTTGATGTTCATTTTTTGGAATTAAATAAAAAGCAAAGGTATAAAAAGTGAGTAGGAAATATTTATGCCTAATAAAGTATTTTGTAGTAATTGAAAAATAGTAATGGAAAGAATTCAGTCTCTTTTTCTTAAAAAAATAAGTAATACTATTTCAAATCCATATCAGAAAAAATGATGGTACTTTGTAAAGCATAATTTTAATTTAGGATTACAGTATTAAATATTCAGAACGAAAAATATTTTAAAATTGACCCTTTGAATTATTAAATTAATAGTAAAATTTCTGTTTTTATAAAATTCACGAAAAATATTTTTCTATCATATGAATCAAATTGTCTTTGTTTATTGGCTTAGAAATATAATCATTACATCCTGAATCTATTGCCTCTTTTCTGTCGCTACTTAGCGCATTGGCAGTTTGGGCAATAATAATTATGTCTTTATTGAACTGCCGTATATACATAGTGGCTTCATAACCATTCATCTCGGGCATATTTACATCCATCATAACTAGATCTATGTCTGGATTGTTCTCACAAGCTTGAACGGCTTGAATTCCTGTGCTTGCAATTAGTATTTCTTTGCTAAAAGGCGATAACACTTTAGAAATTAATAGTTTAGAAATGGGGTCGTCTTCGGCAATTAATATTTTTAGTTTTTTGAATTGAACTTCTGATTCCTTTTCCTTTTCCTGATTCGTTTTTATAACAGGAGTTTCATTTTTAGGTTTTGTATTATAAGGGATAGTGAAATAAAATGTAGAACCAATTCCTACTTCGCTTTCTACCCAAATTTTTCCGCCTAGCATTTCGACATAAGCCTTGGAAATAGATAATCCTAAACCTGCTCCTTGAAAAGCTCTTTTGTCGGAAATATCAGCTTGGATAAAACGGTCAAAGATGGCGTGCATCCTATCGTTTGGAATTCCTATTCCGGAATCTTTGACAAAAAATTCTAGTTCTGTAGCTCCGTTATTTTCTTTTGTAATGTATCCAAAATTGATGCTGCCTTTGTCACAAAATTTTATGGCATTTTTGACCAAATTAATTAGAATGGCATAGATTTTTGAGTTATCGGTATTAATGAAAGCTTGATTTGGGGCAAGTCCGTTTTCGAACCCAAAATCAATTCCTTTATTAGTAACTTCTGGTTTAAAGAAATCAAATATGTATTCAATATGCTCATTGATATTAATTTCCGTTAAAGAAACTTCCATTTGGTTGGATTCAATTTTAGAAATATCAATAATATCATTGATAATATTCAGAAGGCGATTGCCACTTTCATCGATTATTTTGATATATTCTTGCTGATTTTCATTTGAAAGATTAGCTTCTTTAAGTAAGTTCGTAAAACCTAGAATCCCATTCATAGGAGTACGAATTTCATGGCTCATATTTGCGAGAAATGCTGATTTTAGTCGGTCACTTTCCTCAGCACTTTCCTTGGCCTTTATGATTTCATCTTCTGCATTTTTAATTTCAGTGATGTCATAGCGAATCGATAAATACTGAAAAGGTTTATTATTTGCATCTAAAAATGGAACAATTGTAGTATGTATCCAATTAAATTCATTGTTTTTAGTTTTGTTTTTAATTGCACCACTCCATACTTTTCCTGAGATAATTGTATCCCACATTTCTTTAAAAAATGCTTTAGAATGATGATTTGAACTTATAATACTATGTGTGTTTCCTATCAATTCTTCTCTACTAAACTGAAATGTTCTGCAAAAATTATCATTTACAGTTTTTATTATTCCGTTTTCATCGGTAATATTAATTATTGCAGATTCGTCTAGTGCAAATTTATAATCTTCCAACTCTTTCCTACTTTTAGAAAGTGCTATTTCTGTTTTTTTTCGTTCATCAATATTTTGTAAACTTCCATTTATTCGCGTTGGTTTTCCATTTACAAACTCCGTTTCGCCAATAATCTTTACCCATAAGTAATTTCCTTTTGCTGTTCTAAAATTTAATTCTAATTCCCATTTTTCTCCGTTTCTAATTCCATTTTCTATTGCAAAATTAATTTCTTTACTTTTTGTTTCAAGGTTAAAAAAAGGAATAAAATTTTCAAGGTCAATTTTAAAATCATTTTCCACTTCAAGAATACTCATCGTAATGTCTGAAAGAGTGAACATATAGTTGGATAAATTTATTTCCCAAGCTCCTAGATGTGCAATTGTATTAACTTTTGCCAATAAATTTTCTAAGTTTTTTTTATAGGTTATATCACGAATAGAATATTGTACAGCAGGCTTTCCATTATAATTAATCATTAAGCCTTGACTTTCAATATTTATTATTGATTTATCTTGAGTAAACAATTTTAATTCTGTCATTGGGACAGAATCCCCTATTTTTTCTAGCTTTTTTATTCTTTCCGCAACTGTATGATGGTAATTAGGAAGAATCCAATCTAAGATTGATTTACCTATTAAATCATCTTTGCTATTCGCATTTAAAGTTTTAACAGTTGTAGGATTTACATAAATTATTTTATTTTTTCTATGCACAAGAATTGAGTCTGGCGACCACTCAACAAGGGATCTATAGCGTTCTTCACTTTCTTTTAATGATTTTTCATTTTTTTTACGTTCGGTAACGTCAGTGATGAAATTCATGCTTGCAGGACTGCCTTCCCAATCAATTTTAACACCGCTAAATTCAAGCCATCTTATAGAAGAATCTTTATTTATAAATTTTACGTTATATCTTTTTTGAACTTCTTCTCCATTAATTCGCTTTTGGTAGTTCTCCATCAACATTTCTCTATGATCTGGATGTATGAAGTTTATAAAAGGAATTGTCAAAAGTTCTTTTTCGCTATAACCGCTAATTTCGGAGACTTTTGCATTGACAAATTTTAGATGAGTTCCTTGTCCAACTAAAATTCCTTCATTTGATGATTCCACCAAGAGTCGATAGCTATTTTCCTTTTCTTGAAGCTTGATTTCGGCTTGTTTTTGTTCAGTAATATCTCTGGCAACAGCTATAACAACAGATTTTCCAAAATAAGTGCCTAAAGTTAAATTGACGTTTTTTTGAAAAATTATTCCGTCTTTGGTAATTGCCCAAAAATAAAAATTTTGAGGTTTACCATTTCTGGCTAATTCAATTGATTTGGCAATTTTATTTAAATCGTTTTTATCAGGTGCAGAAACATATTCGGGATTTTTACCAATTAAATGCCCTGTTTCATAACCATATTTTGTATCAGTAGCTTCATTTACATAAAGAAAATATCCGTTTTCGTCAAGAATATAAATTAATTCGGTAACGCTGTTTAATATGTCTCGATAAGTAATTTTAGAAAGATTTACATATTCTTCAGCCAGCTTTCGTTTATTTATATTTTGATGTGTTCCTGATATTTTTATGGGATTACCCTCTTTGTCTTTTTTGTTAATTTTTCCTTTATCCAGAATCCAAATCCAATCTCCATTTTTATGCTTCATTCTTAATTCACACTCATAATAATCTAACTCTCCATTAATATGTTTTTTAAGTAATTCATCTGATTTTTTTAGATCATCAGGATGTGTAAGTCTTCTCCAAGTTTTTAGGTTTAATGGCATTAGTTCTTCTAGTGTATAACCAATCATTTCTGCATATTGATTATTATATAAAACGGTTCCGGTTAAAAAATTCCATTCCCAAGTCCCTACATTTGTTCCTTTTAAAATTGCGGACAATCTTTCTTTTTCTTCCCAAATTGTAGCCTCATCTTGTTTGAATTTTGTAATGTCAACAGCTATTATATCACAATTTTCTTCATTTTCTATTACTAAACCCTTTAGCTGAACATAAGTTAGTGTGCTGTTTGTATCTATAAAGCTAAGCTCACAGTTTATAGCGGTTTTATCAGTAAATATTTTTTCAAAAAAGTCATGAAAAATAGACTTTGAATCTTCGGTAATGTAAATGTCAAAAAGAGTGTTTATTATTTGTGAATTTTCTTTACCAATCATTTTAGAACCAACAAGATTTAGATTGATTATGGTACCTGTTCTGGAAAGAGTAAAATGTCCAGATGCTGAATGATTGAATAATTCAGTGTATTTTTTAGAGGTTAATTCTGCTTTATTTTTTGCAATTAAGAGTTCTTTTTCCGACAACTTTAGTTGTTCATTTTCTCTTTTCAATTCTTGAATGAGTTTTTGTACTTCGGATTCTGAATTGTTATTGTCGTCAACCATAAAATGGGGCGGTTTATGAATTATACATCTGTTGATCCCTATTTATTATCAAGTTCTGGTTTTTTAAATGACTAAATAATATATTATTTGCGAGGTTATTTTTTACTCTACCTTATATGAATATAAAAACGGATTAGTTGTTTAAAAAGTGAATTTAAATAATTTTTTAAGATTATTTAACAAATATAATAAATAATTCATAAAGATTTCAATGTAATTAAATTTCTGCAAAATATTTCTGAATGGTGCGCATTAAAACTTCTTTATTTATAGGTTTAGAAATATAGTCATTACATCCCGAATCTATTGCTTTTTTTTTATCGTTACTTAGTGCATTGGCAGTTTGTGCAATAATAATTACGTCTTTATTGAATTTTCGAATTTGCTGGGTGGCTTCATGACCGCTCATTTCGGGCATATTAATATCCATCATTACCAAATCGATATCAGGAATGTTTCGGCAAGTTTCTATGGCTTGAATTCCGGTACTCACTTTTAGAATTTCTTTACTAAAAGGCATTACGGCTTTAGAAATTAGTAGTTTTGATATTGGATCATCTTCAACAATTAGTATTTTTAGTTTTTTGATTTGAATTTCTGATTCTTTTTCTTGAGTATTTTTTATGGCAATAGTTTCACTTTTTGGTTTTGCATGGTAAGGAATAGTAAAATAAAATGAAGAACCTATTCCTACTTCGCTTTCTACCCAAATTTTTCCACCTAACATTTCGACATAAGCTTTAGAAATAGATAGCCCTAAACCTGCGCCTTGAAAAGCTCTTTTATCAGAAATATCAGCTTGTATGAAACGATCAAATATGGCTTGTTGTCTATTATTTGGAATTCCTATCCCGGAATCTTTTACATAAAATTCTAGTTCAGCAGCTTCATTATTTTCTTTTAAGTTGTAACCAAAATTTATGGTGCCTTTATCACAAAATTTTATCGCATTTTTTACTAAATTGATCAAAATTGCATATAGTTTTTCACTGTCCGTTTTTATAAAAGCTTCATTTGTGGCTAGTCCATTTTCGAAACTAAAATCGATTCCTTTATTAGTGATTTCGGGTTTAAAGAAATTAAAAATGTATTCAATTTGATGGTTGATATTCGTATCTGTGTTAGAAACTTCCATTTGTCTAGATTCGATTTTAGATATATCAATAATATCATTGATAATGCTTAGCAATCGAACACCACTTTCGTCGATAATTTTGATGTATTCTTGTTGATCTTCACTAGAAAGATTAGCCTCTTTGAGCAAGTTGGTAAAACCTATAATTCCGTTCATTGGAGTCCTAATTTCATGGCTCATATTAGCAAGGAAAGCGGATTTGAGTCGGTCACTTTCCTCGGCATGTTCTTTGGCTTTTATAATTTCTTCTTCGGCATTTTTAACTTCGGTAACGTCAAAACGAATGGCTAAATACTGAAAAGGCTTGTTATTCGTGTCTAAAAACGGAACAATAGTAGTATCTACCCAATAGAATTCATTACTTTTCTTTTTATTTTTAATTACACCCCGCCATACATTTCCGGTGCTGATAGTTCTCCATAGTTCTTTGAAAAATTCTTTAGAATGATAGTTTGAATTAACAATTTTGTTTGTGTTTCCTAGTAATTCTTCTCTGCTAAATTGGGATATTTTACAAAAATTATCATTTACGTTTTTTATTATTCCATTTTTATCTGTAATAGCAATAATTGCCGATTCGTCAAGAGCAAACTTATAATCCTCAAGTTCCTTCATATTTTTATGAAGCGCTATTTGTGTTTGTTTGCGTTCATTAATATCCTGAAAACTGCCGTTTATTCGTGTTGGTTTTCCGTTGATGAATTCGGTTTCTCCAATTATTTTTATCCACAAATCATTTCCTTTACCCGTTCTTAAATATAGTTCTAGTTCCCATTTTTTTTCATTTTTCATTCCATATTCTGCTACAGAAAAAATTTCGTCTCTTTTTGTTTCAAGGTTAAAATAAGGGAAAACATTTTCAAGATTAATTTCAAAATCTTTTTCTACTTCTAATATATCTTTTGTAATATCGGACATAGTAAACTGGTAGTTAGATAAATCTAATTCCCATGCACCTAAACGAGCAATTTTATTGACTTTTATTAATAAATCTTCTAATTCTTTTTTATAACTAATGTCACGTATAGAAGCCTGAACGGCAGGTTCCCCGTCATAAATAATCAATATAGATTGTGTTTCAACATTTATAATTTTGCCGTTTAGATTAAGAAATTTTGCTTCTGACATAGGATTAAAATCTCCAATATTTACAAGCAATTTTGATTTTTCTAACATTAAATTAAGGTAATCTGGGTGAATTAAATCGAATATAGATTTACCTATTAAATCATTATCAGATTTTGCTTTGACTGCCTTTGTAGCTGCTGGATTTGCATAAAGTATTTTACCATTTCTATGTACAACTATAGCTTCTGGCGACCATTCTACAAGAGAGCGATAGCGATCTTCGCTTTCTATTAATGACTTTTCAGTTTTTTTGCGTTCGGTGATGTCAGTGATAAAATTCATACTTGCTGGTTTGCCTTCCCAATCAATTTTGACACCGCTAAATTCGAGCCATTTTATGGTGCTATCTTTTTTTATAAATTTTACGGAGTAATTGTTTTCAAGTACTTCTCCATTAATTCGCTTGCTGTAGTTCTCCATCAACATTTCTCTATGATCTGGATGTATGAAGTTTATGAACGGAATTGTCAAAAGCTCTTTTTTGCTATAACCGCTAATTTCGGATACTTTTTTATTGACAAACTTTAGATGTGTTCCTTGGCCAACTAGAATTCCTTCATTTGATGATTCTACTAAAAGACGATACCGATTTTCACTTTCTTGAAGTTTAAGATCAGCTTGATTTTGTTCGGTAATATCTCTGGCAACAGCAATAACGGCAGGTTTCTCAAAATAAGTGCCTAAAGTTAAATTGACTTCTTTCGGAAAAATAATTCGGTCTTTGGTAATTGCCCAAAAATAAAAATTTTGAGGTTTCCCTTTTCTGGCTAATTGAATAGCTCTTGCAATCTTATTTAAATTGTTTTTTCCAGGTGCGGAAAGAAATTCTGGGCTTTTACCAATTAAAAAGTCTCTTTCATAACCATATTTTTTTTCGGTAGCTTCATTTACATAAAGAAAGCATCCGTTATCATCTAGTATGTAAATTAATTCGGAAACATTGTTTAAAACACCTCTATAGGTAACTTTAGATAATCGTATAAATTCTTCAGCCTGTTTTCGTTTAGTAATGTTTTGATGTGTACCTGATATTTTTATAGGTTTCCCATCTTTGTCCTTTTTGTTAATTCTTCCTTTATCAAGAATCCAAACCCAATCACCATTTTTATGCTTCATTCTTAATTCACACTCATAATAATCAATTTCACCATTAATGTGTTTTTTTATCAATTCATCCGATTTTTTCAAATCATCAGGATGTGTATATTTCCTCCAAGTTTTGCTGTTAATAGGCATTAGTTCTTCGATTGTATACCCAATCATTTCAGCATATTGGTTATTGTATAAAACGTTTCCATTAAAAAAATTCCATTCCCATGTACCTACATTTGTTCCTTTTATAATAGCAGATAATCTTTCTTTTTCTTCTCCAATGGCATACTCATGCTCTTTAGATTTAGTCATGTCAAAGGCTGTAATATAGCAATCCTTACTATTTTCTGAGGTGATACCCGTTAGCTGAACATAGGTTATTAAACCATTTGTATTTATGAGGGTAAGATCACAGTTTACGGCAGTTTTGTATGTAAATATTTTTTCAAAAAAATCATAAAAAAGGGGTTTTGTATCTTCGGTAATGTAAAAATCAAAACGAGTATTTATTATATGCGAGCTTTCTTTGCCAATCATTTCCCAACCAACATGATTTAGGTCAATTATAATCCCTGAACGGGAAATAGTAAAATAGCCCGATGCCGAATGATTGAATAATTCGGTATGTCTTTTTGATGTTATTTCTGCTTTGTCTTTTGCAATAACGAGTTCTTTATTCAATAATTTTAGGTATTCTTTTTCACCTTTCAATTCTTGAATGAGTTGTAGCATTTCGGTTTTCGAAAATTGAGATTCTTGCTTTTGCATTTCTTCATCCAATAAATATTTCCTGTTTTTAATGATATTCTTCGATTCTGAATTGTAATTTTCATTTTTCATAATAGGGCAATATTTATGAATTATTACTTTCGTTGATTGGCTATTTGCATCAATTATTTTTTTGTTGGTCTAAAAAGAAAATTAAATCCTAACTATGTGGAGCTTTTTCGCCTCAATTTATTTTAAATGTAATAACGGATTCTTTGTTTAAAAAACTGCAATAAATTTTTGGAGAATTTGTATATAAATATACTAATAATTTAACTTGTAAAAAACTAAGTATTTGTTTTTTTTTAAGTTATTATTTAAAAATCAATACGTTAATGCAATAATTTTATAAATATCACTTAGGTGAAAAAATAAACATAAAAAAAACACCAATTTTGAACTGGTGTTTTTCTAATTTGAATTCGTATTTTTGGATGTTTTATTCTGGAATTTGCTGGCTTAAACAATGCAAGGTACCAAAACCCCATATCAAATCTATTGCGTTAATACCTATAATTTCTCTGTCAGAAAAACAGTCGGAAATTATATTTAAAGCCTTTCTGTCATTCGCATCGTTGAATGTAGGAACCAATATACATTGGTTCAAAATTAAGAAATTAGCATAACTTGCTGGCAATCGTAAACCATCAAAATCGATGCGTTTTGGCATTGGCAAAGTAACTATTTTCGGCGATTTTCCATTTTCTAATTTGGCATTTTGCAATCGTTTTAAGTTGTCTTGCAAAGGCTTGTAATTGTTGTCTTTAGGATCCGATTCTACGATGGTAATAATAGTATCTTCATTTACAAATCGGCATAAATCGTCAATATGACCGTGAGTATCATCGCCTTCGATGCCGTCACCTAGCCAGATTACGTTGGTAATTCCTAGATATTCTTTGAAAACAGCTTCATAATCTGCTTTGGTAAAATTGGGATTTCGAACCTGAATATCGGGATGCATTAAGCATTCTTCCGAAGTTAATAAAGTTCCTTTTCCGTTCGAATCAATCGCACCACCTTCAACAATTACAGGTTTTCCGTTATGTAAAACTTGGGTTAAAGGAATATTTAAAAATTCGCCCACTTTATGGGGAACTAATTTATCGAGTTGAATGTTTTTGTATTTTGCCCAACCATTAAAATTGAAATTTAATGCTTCGCGTTTAGTTCCGTTTTTGATAATAATTGGCCCAGAATCGCGCATCCAGCTTCGGTTAGTTTTATAAATTAGGAAAGAAACAGTATTCATTTTAACTGCGGCTGTTTCTAGCATTTCAGTAACTTTTGCTTTCAAATTTTCATCGGCAACGATTAAAAAAACGGGTTCAAAAGTGACAACTTTCTTTATAAATTCGACAAAAGCCCATTGAATAGCTTCATATTTCCCTGGCCAATCTTTGCCATTATGTGGGAAACAAAGCAAAATTCCTTGTTGTTTTTCCCATTCGGCGGGGAATCGTCTCGTGTTTGTGGTCATGATAGTATTTTTGCAAGACAAAAGTAATGATTTACAAATAAGATAGAAAAAGTTATTTGGAGCCGACTTAAATATTTTTTAAAAGAGTTTATCCCAAAAGGCTAAAGGAATTCAAATTATCAAATTGAAAAAGATGAAATATTGGTAAGTTGTAGCAATTTTCAAAGAAAGTTAAAAGACCTCTCCTAAATTAACAAAAAAACCTCTTGAACCGTCTGCGCCAACTCCATAATCTAAACAAAGATTTGCTCCAGAGTGTTTGTTTAATCGTAACCTTAACCCAAGCCCAGCACCAGGGATGGGTTTATTATATGTTGGCGAAATATCGCTAGAAAAATATTGAGCATTTCCAAAAACTACACCACCTAATAAGCCGTTTCTGCTGATTCTATATCGATATTCACTTTCTAAATAAAACATGTTTCTACCTCTATATCTACCTTGTATATAGCCTCGTCCAGTATTGTATTGGTCATCCCAGCCCGTACTTGGTAGCATTAAATAAGGCGGTTGATTTTTGCTGGTTGTAAACCAATCAAAACTCCAAAAACTCAGTACGTTCTTTGAACCTTCAGGAAAATGAGTGTACGTACGAATATCAGCTTGAACGGATTGCCAGTTACTTTTACTTCCCAATACGGTAGAATTAGCTCGATAACTGATGTCACAATGCCAACCTTGCTCGGGATAAATTTGATTAAGACGATTATCGAACAAAAAATTCAAAACTAAGCCTGAGGCTAACTCTTTAGATCCTAGTTTATTATCTACTATAGTGGAAATATTTTGATTTGAATTATCAGATGGTTCTATCTGCCAAAAACTATCAAAATAGTAGCCGATGCCCAGAAAAGTATTTTTAGTTACTTCTTTTAAAACTGTTTGATGAAACTTAAATCCTGAAAAATCAATTGAATAACCTGTGTTTGGATCGGTAGTGCCACCTAAACCAAAGATTTGGGATGGATATTTAATATACCTTATATCGGTAATAAAATTTAATTCGTTGTCTTTTGTCCAAATGTTAGCTACAAAAGGAATAATCGATTGTTGATATTGCGAATAAGTAAAACTAGAAGAAATGCTTGATATTTTTTGGTTTTTCGCTTCTCCAGCATAGAAACCCAAGTTAGCACTGACAATACCGGCAAAACCAGTTTGAAGCGTATAGCCTATTGCAGGCACAAGAGAAAGTTGAATTTTATGGACATCATTTTCAGTGTCTTTCGAAACTATTCTTTTCTTTTTTATAAACTTGTAATATACATCGGCCATGTCTTTTTCTTTAGCATAATCAGGTGTTTGTTCTGTAGTAATTTTATTATCTACAAATACACTTGAATTTATACCAGTATCTTGCGCTTGAAGTGTTAGCGAAAAGATTGTCAAAAGAAATAAAAAGAATACTCTCAAATAATATTTATTTAAAAAATGAAAAAGAAGATACAAAAATAACAAATCAATTAGTGAAGCGTAACTTATTGTGTTTTATTTAAGTTTTTTATTAAATTATTAATTCTATGGTAAGTTGTTATATACCAATTTCAATATTTAAATATTCAAATATACTTTTACTCAAAACACCTCTAAAACCTTAGACGATCTATATTTTTTTTAATGACTAATCAATGGCTCTTTTTGTAATGTCGCCAAAAGCATCTATTCGTCGGTCTCTAAAAAATGGCCAATTTTGGCGTACATTTTCTTGTAGCTCTAAATCGACTTCGGCAATCAATATTTCCTCTTTGTCGTGTGAGGCTTGCGCCAAAATTTCGCCTTGAGGACCAGCGATAAAGGAAGAACCCCAAAACTGAATTCCTGCTGTATCTGGCAAATATTGTTCTAAACCAATGCGGTTTGCGGCGGCAACATAAACACCATTCGCCACAGCGTGACCTTTCATCACGTTCATCCAAGCACCATGTTGGTTTACACCATATTCGTCTTTTTCTAGCGGATGCCAACCAATTGCTGTTGGATAAAACAAGACTTCGGCACCTTGCAAAGCCGTCAAGCGAGCCGCTTCTGGATACCATTGATCCCAACAAATTAGAGTTCCAATTTTTCCTTTATTCGTCGGAAAAGCTTTAAAACCCAAATCACCAGGCGTAAAATAGAATTTTTCGTAAAAATGAGGATCGTCCGGAATGTGCATTTTGCGGTATAATCCCGCTTCCGACCCATCAGTATCAATGATATAAGCGCTATTATGGTAAATTCCTGCCATTCTTTTTTCGAAGAAAGGAACAATAATTACCACGCCTAATTCTTTTGCTAATGCGCTAAAAGCTATAAATGAAGTGCTATATAATGGTTCTGCCAAGGCAAAATTATCGACATCTTCGCTTTGACAAAAATAGTGGCTGCTGTACAATTCAGGTAAAGAAATTACTTCGGCACCTTGACTGGCAGCATTTCGCACCCAACTCAAACATTTTTTTAAGTTATTTTCGGCAACGTCGTTAAGATTCAATTGTATAACCGCTATTTTGTATTTCTTCTTTGGCATAAGGCAAAATTTAGATTACAAAAATAGGAATTTATGTGACTATTAAAAAACGTTTGTAAAAATAGTAGAAGCAAGGTAGGGAAATGTATTTCCGGAATGTTTAATTAGTAGCAAACCACATAAATTATGGTAACCCCAATAACTTAAATCTATTTATTAATAAAAAACGAATAATTATGGCGAATGATTTCGAAACAATCCAGAAAGAAAATATTCATTCTTTAAGATTTCCTGCTACTGAAGTATTGAAAGATAAAATGGCTATACATCAAAGAATAAGCGAATTGCATCGAGCACTTTCTTTAGGAAATCTAGAACATTCAAAAATCCGAATTTACTTTGAAGATAGCCTTTCCAAAAAAATGGTAGAAACCACCGTTTGGGCAGTAACCGATGAAAGCGTGATTCTAAAACAAGGCGTTGGAATCCCCATTAATAGAATATTTATGACTTTTTAAGGTTTAAAGTGTAACAAAAAATACCAGTCGAAAAACTGGTATTTTGTTTTTATAGGACTTACTTTGAAGTCGTTTTTGGTACAGATTACCAAATCAATCTTTTTTATCTTGTTGTTCCGTATTGTATTGATTTCCGTTGAACATGGTGTTTTCGTTGTTCATTCCGTTTGACATTCCGAGCATAAGTGCAGTAATAATTAGAATAATTTTCCTTTTTGCCCGAATATGTCAACAATCGTTAGCGCAGTTTTGCAAACTTTGCCCATTCCAATTAATAATTAAAGCTATCTAACTTAATTGCTGTTATTTTTTAATTATTATTGTTTCCTGTCGATTGTGGGACGGTTTACAAATCCGCCTATCGGGATTTTTTAAGAAAGATCATTATGAATTTAATCGTTTTCTCTAGCCGCGATGGGAGCAAGTATCCTTTTTGGGCTGGCGTTCAGCCCAAAAAGATGCTGCGTACAGCGGGAGGGAAGAGGATAGAAAAACCAATCGTTCTGCTCCTAATAAAAAAAGCACCAATCTTTCGACTAGTGCTTGTTGTTTTTTAGTGTCATTTCGACAAAAGTCTATAATCACATTAGTTGCTCACTTTATGTGATTTGCTTCGTCTGTTTGAGCATAGCTCTCGGGTCTCCTTTGTCGAAATGACAAAAGTCTATAATCACGAAACCAACTCACTCTGATTTCTGAATACCAATTTTCCGTCGAACGCATCAATCAAAACGATGCTATCGGTGGTGATGGTTCCTGCCAAAATCTCTTTGGATAATTGGTTTAAAACGTCTCTTTGGATCACTCGTTTTACGGGTCTGGCTCCAAATTGCGGATCGTAACCTTTCTCGGTTAAATACCCAATGGCTTCCGGAGTCGCGTCCATAGTTATGCCTTGTAGAGCCAGCATTTTGGTCACGGATTTCAGTTGTAAGCCAACAATTTGTGCAATATTAGCGTTGGTGAGCGGCGTAAACATCACGATTTCGTCAATACGATTGATGAACTCGGGACGCACGGTTTGTTTCAATAATCCCAAAACTTCCACTTTTGCGGCTTCGATTGTGGCTTCAATACTACCTTTGAGATTGTCAAATTTCTCCTGAATAATCTGGCTTCCCATGTTAGAAGTCATGATGATAATTGTGTTTTTAAAATCGGCCAATCGTCCTTTATTGTCCGTCAATCTTCCTTCGTCTAAAACTTGCAATAATATATTAAAAGTGTCGGGATGCGCTTTTTCGATCTCATCCAATAATATTACAGAATACGGTTTTCTACGTACGGCTTCGGTCAATTGTCCGCCTTCGTCATAGCCCACATATCCCGGAGGTGCACCTACGAGGCGGCTCACGCTGTGGCGTTCTTGGTATTCGCTCATGTCGATTCGGGTCATGGCATTTTCATCGTCGAATAAATATTCGGCTAAGGCTTTGGCCAATTCGGTTTTTCCGACACCGGTTGTTCCAAGGAAAAGGAAGGTTCCTACAGGTTTTTTCATATCCTGTAATCCAGCACGACTTCTACGAACGGCATCGCTCACGGCTTCGATAGCTTCTTCCTGACCTACAACTCTTCGGTGTAATTCATCTTCGAGTTTCAAGAGTTTTTCTCTTTCGCCTTGCAGCATTTTCGTTACAGGAATTCCGGTCCATTTTGCCACAACTTCAGCAATATCTTCGCGGGTAACTTCTTCTTTTATCAAGGAAGTTCCTCCACTTTGATCTTCGGCTAATTGTTTTTGTAGCGCCTCCAATCGCTCTTGGGCTTCTTTGATTTTTCCGTATCGAATTTCGGCTACTTTTCCGTAATCGCCCTCTCGTTCGGCACGTTCGGCTTCGTATTTGAAATCTTCGATTTCAGTTTTCACGTTTTGAATGGTATCGACAACGTCTTTCTCTGATTTCCATTTGGAATATATTTTATTACGATCGTCTTTTAGGTTGGCCAAATCCATGCCTAAAATTTTAAGTTTACTCTCGTCTTTCTCCCGTTTAATGGCTGCAATTTCGATTTCAAGTTGCATCACTTTTCGATCTAAAACATCCAATTCTTCGGGTTTCGAATTGATTTCCATTCGGATTTTCGAAGCCGCTTCATCCATTAAATCAATGGCTTTATCGGGCAAAAAACGATTGGTAATATAGCGTTGTGACAATTCGACAGCCGCAATTATGGCGTCGTCTTTTATCTGAACTTTATGGTGGGTTTCGTATTTTTCCTTGATTCCACGAAGAATCGAAATCGCACTTTCGGTATCAGGTTCTTCGATAATTATTTTTTGAAAACGTCTTTCGAGCGCTTTGTCTTTCTCGAAATATTTTTGATATTCGTCCAAAGTGGTTGCACCAATGGCACGCAATTCGCCACGAGCCAAAGCTGGTTTCAGGATATTTGCCGCATCCATCGCACCCTCGCCACCACCAGCGCCAACGAGCGTGTGGATTTCGTCAATGAAAAGCACAATATCACCTTCGGCAGCGGTAACTTCTTTCACGACTGATTTTAGACGTTCTTCGAATTCGCCTTTGTATTTTGCTCCGGCAATTAATGCGCCCATATCAAGCGAAAATACAATTTTGTCTTTCAGATTATCAGGTACATCGCCATCCACAATTCGGTGTGCTAAACCTTCGGCAATGGCAGTTTTACCAACTCCAGGTTCACCGACCAACATTGGATTATTTTTGGTTCTACGCGTCAAAATCTGCAAAACCCGACGAATTTCTTCGTCACGCCCAATAACGGGATCGAGTTTACCAGCTCGCGCTAATTCGTTGAGGTTTTTGGCATATTTATTCAAGGAATTATAGGTTTCCTCTGCCGAAGCCGAAGTTACTCTTTCGCCTTTTCGAAGTTCGTCAATGGCAGCTTTCAGCCCTTTTTCGGTAACACCTTGGTCTTTTAGAATTTGTGCCACTTTACTTTTCGACGCAAATATGGCCAATAATAAATGCTCAATCGAAACGAATTCATCGTTCATTTTTTTGGCGATGATCTCTGATTCGTTAAGAGTTGTGTTTGCCGTTCTGGAAAGCATGATTTCGCCACCAGTAACTTTAGGAAAACTCTGAATGGTGCTGTCTAATATTTGTTGGAACAACGGAACATTTACATTTAGTTTTTTCAAGATAAAAGGAGCTACATTTTCATCGACTTCAAAAATCGCCTTAAAAATGTGTTCGTTTTCTATTTGTTGTTGTCCAAAACTCTGCGCCAATTGCTGCGAAAGCTGAATGGCTTCCTGCGATTTGATAGTAAATTTATTGATGTTCATTTTACTTTTTATTTAAAGTTTAATGTAAGTTTCTAACGTTTGAAATAAAATATCAAATCTCATTCCACTGTTAAAGTTACGACAAAATGACTGATAATGTAGATTTTTCGGATTATTAATTAATTAGAAAAATTTAACGTAAATATCTTATTTTCAATTGTTTTAATGCCAAAAAATATCGCCACGAATTCAAGAATTAAGTTGATGTAATTCGTGAATTCGTGGCGATTGGATTGAATTGAAAATGAATTTTCCTTTTAGAATGAATCTCTCATTTTTCTTTTTATTTCTTTTAAACACAGATTGTTGATACTTCCTTCGTGTGTATGTTTTGTTTCTTTTGGTGATTGAAAAGTACCGTTTTCTAATTGTTCGGCAACAGTTTTATAAGCATCTCTGAAAGGAATTCCTGCAACTACCATTTCATTTAAAGTATCAACGGTAAATAGATAATTGTACTTAGGATCGTCTAGAATATGGTCTTTTACTTTGATGTCTTTTATGGAGAAAATGGCAATATCCAAACACGCTTTTAGGTTTTGAATAGCAGGAAACAAACCTTCTTTCAACAATTGTAAATCCCTGTGATAACCGCTTGGCAAGTTGTTGGTGATTAACGTAATTTCATAAGGCAACGCTTGAATTTTGTTGCATTTTCCACGAATTAATTCAAAAACATCAGGATTTTTCTTGTGTGGCATAATGCTAGAACCTGTCGTAAGATGTGCTGGCAAACTGATAAAATTAAAATTTTGACTCATATACAAACACACATCCATAGAAAATTTTGCCAAAGTTGCAGCAACGCTACTCATTGCGAAAGCCACTGTTTTTTCTGATTTTCCACGGCTCATTTGCGCCGCAACCGAATTGTATTTTAAGGTTTCAAAGCCTAATTCTTTGGTTGTAAAAGTTCTGTTGATAGGAAATGAACTTCCGTAACCTGCAGCAGAACCTAAAGGATTTTGATCTACGATTTTCAAAGCTGCATTTAGCATCGTAATATCGTCAATCAAGGTTTCGGCATAAGCAGAAAACCACATTCCGAAAGATGACGGCATCGCAATTTGCAAATGTGTGTAACCTGGCAATAACACATTTTGGTGTCTTTCGGCAGATTCCATTAGTAAGTCAAAAAGGGTTTGAACTTGTACTTTAAATTCTTTTACGACGTCTTTTAGATACAAATTTACATCGACTAAAACTTGGTCATTACGCGAACGAGCTGTGTGGATTTTCTTTCCAGCATCACCTAGTTTCAGAGTCAATAAATACTCGATTTTAGAATGTACATCTTCAAAACTATCTTCAATTTCGAAATCGCCTTTTTCGACATCAATGATGATATCTTCTAAAGCGAGAACCAAAGAATCGGTTTCTTCATCAGTTAAAAGTCCAATTTGTCCCAACATTTTGGCGTGAGCAATAGAGCCTAACGCATCGTATTTGGCTAGGACCAAGTCGAGTTCACGGTCGTTTCCAACGGTGAAATGTTCTATTTGTTTATCTGTTGGTATTCCTTTTTCCCAAAGTTTCCTAGGTGTATTTTTTATTTCGTAGGGACAAGTCGCGACTTGTCCCTACTTATTATTGTTTAAAAAAATCAGTCAATATTTTAATGTATAAATCGACTCCTTCTTCTATTTCGTTGATGAATATAAATTCGTTTGCCGAGTGAGATCGCAAGCTTTCTCCAGGTCCTAGCTTCAAGGATTGGCAACTGATTACCGATTGATCCGAAAGGGTAGGTGAGCCGTAAGTGGTTCTTCCTAAAGCGATTCCGGCTTGGACTAATCCGTGCGCAACAGGGATTGAAGAGGCATTTAAGTGCATCGATCTTGGCGTAACTTCGGCAGCTACATTTGCTTTTACAGTGTCTAAAATTTCCTGATTGTTATAGCGGTCATTCACCCGAATATCGATAACCAAATGGCATTCGGCAGGAACAACGTTGTGTTGTTTTCCGGCAGAAATTTGAGTTACGGTCATTTTTACAGGACCTAAAACATCGGATATTTTTTCGAATTCGAAAGTTTTAAACCATTCGATTACTGGCATTGCTTTGTAAATTGGATTATCTGGATTGTTGTGTGCGGCATGACTGGCAGTGCCTTTTACAACTACATCGAGAACTAATAATCCTTTTTCGGCTACGGCCAATTGCATTAATGTTGGTTCACCAATGATGGCACAATCCAACTCAGGCAAATGTTTTAAAACGCTGTTTAATCCATTTTTTCCGCTGCTTTCCTCTTCTGCCGAAGCTACCATTACAATATTATAAGGTAAATTTTCTGCGGAATAGAAATGAGTGAAAGTGGCGATAAGTGAAACCAAACAACCACCAGCATCATTGCTTCCTAGCCCGAATAATTTACCATCTTCCACAATCGCTTCAAACGGATCTTTGGTATAACCTTGATTTGGTTTTACGGTATCGTGGTGCGAGTTAAGTAAAAGTGTTGGTTTTGCATTGTCGAAATTCTTGTTGAAAGCCCAAATATTGTTGTTTTCTCTCTTGAAAGGAATGCTATTTTGGTTAAACCAATTTTCGATTAAAAGCGCTGTTTTATCTTCTTCACTCGAAAAGGAAGGAGTTTCAATCAAGGCTTTTAATAGCACAATGGCTTCTTGAGTAAGGGTTGCTATGTTTTTCATATTTGATTTGGTTGATGGTTGATGGTTTTTGGTTGATTGACAAAATGTTGTTTTCCAACAACTATCAACCAACAACTATCCACTTTTATAATTGTATACTGGTGCAAATTGCCGTTTTGTCTTTCAACATTCGATGATGTCCAATTCGTATTTTTTGAACGCCTTTCGACAAACTATTGAAACAGTTGTCCAATTTAGGAATCATTCCGGAATGAATCGCTTTTTCGGCTTTTAATTTAGAATATAATTCTTGATTTATGTTTTCGATAACCGAAGAATCATCTTCGGCATCGTATAAAACGCCCGGCTTTTCGAAGCAATAATTTAAGGTAACTTCAAATACTTCCGAAGCTGCAATCGCTAATTCACTAGCAATTGTATCGGCATTGGTATTTAATAATTGTCCTTTTTTATCATGCGTTATGGCGCAAAAAACAGGAACAATTCCATTTGAAATTAAAGTCTCCAATAAAGGTGTATTCACTTTTTGCACATCGCCCACAAAACCATAATCAATAGTTGGATGATTTCTTTTTGTCGATTGAATCAAATTCCCATCGGCACCAGAAAATCCCATTGCATTGGTGTTATTCGCTTGCAATTGCGCGACAATATTTTTGTTGATTTCACCTGCATAAATCATCACAACTACATCAAGCATGGGTTGGTCAGTAATGCGTCGCCCGTCAATCATTTGAGGAGTTAAACCAATACTTTGTGCCATTTTTGTAGCCGATTTTCCGCCACCATGCACAAGTATTTTGTACCCTTCAATGTTCGAAAAATCAGATAGAAACTGTGCTAATTCCGTTGGATTATCGATGATGTTTCCACCAATTTTTATGATGGAAAGGGGTTTTCGGTTCTGTCCCTCGACTGCGCTCGGGATGACATTGGGTTTTGGACTCATTTCTATTATGTTAAAAGTCTTTTCTCTTTTTTCTATTTTCTAAAATCTTCTTCAATACTAATTGAGCTGAATACGTTCTATTATTAGCTTGTTCGATAACAATTGAATTTTCGCTATCTATCACTTCGTCAGTAACAATCATATTTCTTCGAACAGGCAAACAGTGCATAAATTTGGCATTATTGGTCAGTTTCATTTTATCTGCAGAAACTGTCCAATTAGGATCTGAATTCGTGATTTTTCCGTAATCTGTGTAATTACTCCAATTTTTGGCATAGATAAAATCAGCATTTTCGAAAGCCTTATTTTGGTCGTATTCAATTTTTGAATCTTTCGTAATTTCTGGATTCAGTTCGTAGCCTTCGGGATGTGTAATCACGAAATCCATATCTTGCTTTTGCATCATTTCTACAAACGAATTTGGCACTGCCTGTGGCAACGCTCTAGGATGTGGCGCCCAAGTCAAAACTACTTTTGGTCTGTGTTTGGTTTTGTGTTCTTCCATCGTAATGGCATCGGCAAGGGATTGCAACGGATGACCGGTGCAACCTTCCATATTCACAATAGGAACGCTAGCATATTTCATAAAACCTGCCAAAACCGTTTCGGCATTGTCTTTTTCTTTGTCTTTCAGTCCCGCGAAAGCTCTGATGGCAATAATATCGCAATATTGCGAAATAACTGCTGCTGCTTCTTTAATATGTTCCGAAGCTCCAGAATTCATAATCGTACCGTCTTCGAATTCTAATGTCCAACCTTCGTTGGTAAAATTCATGACCATTACGTTCATTCCCAAATTCAGAGCCGCTTTTTGCGTACTCAAACGAGTTCTCAAACTCGGATTAAAAAACAACATTCCTAATGTTTTGTTCTTTCCTAATTTTTTATGTTTAAGCGGATTTTTTTTGATTTTTAATGCATCTTGAACCCACTGCGAAAGGTTGTCTATATTTTGTATGGATATAAAGTTCATAAATTGTATATAATTTGTACGCTGATTATACGGATTCGCTATTGCGAAGACACGGATAAAAACGGATTTTTATTGTTTGTGTTATATTTTTGTACTCTGATTAAACGGATTTATTTTCGGTTATTTTCAAATATTTTTCTTCTAAATTCTGGTTTTTTTCCAAAGTTTAAAAGTAAACCAACTTCGCAATCGGTTCCTCTTAAATAATTTAGAATTTGATTTTCAAAATCTTTTATTATACAATCTGCAGCTTTCAATTCAAGTATAACTGTATCTTCAACTATTAAATCAGCATAATATTCTCCAACTTCAACTCCTTTGTAATAAACTAAAATTTTCTTTTGAGCTTCGACTTTGTAACCTTTATTTTTTAATTCTAAATACAAAGAATTTTGATATACTTTTTCTAAAAACCCATAACCCAATTCATTATAGACTTCATAAAATATTTTTATAATTGCATTTGTTAATTCTTTATGTAATAATTCCATATCATTTTTTTAAAATTATCTCAATTCTTTTACCAATACAAAAATCAGTTTTTATCTGTGTCTTCGCGATAGCGAATCCGTATCATCCGTGTCCCAATCTATACAATCTTCGTAAAAGCAATTTCGCCTTTCAACGCTTTCAAAATAAAATTATCTTCCAAGCCGTTGATGATCCAAGTTTCGATATTTGCTGCTTTGGCAATTGCTGCCGAATCGATTTTGGATTGCATGCCTCCCGTTCCGTGCGACGATTTCGAATCGCCAATTTCCTTTTGCAAAAGCTGTAAATCGGTTACTAATTCTATGGTTTCAGGAAATTCATTGTCGAAAGTTGCTTTGGTATAAATTCCGTTGGTATTGGTGGCAATTATCAGAATGTCAACATTCAATAAAACGGCTGTTAAAGCTGCTAATTTATCATTGTCACCAAACTGAATTTCGTCAGTAGCAACGGTATCATTTTCATTAATAATTG